>JAYVZW010000035.1:0-2629 GCA_043783015.1 Verrucomicrobiota bacterium | reverse complement strand
TGGCAGAATCCGGAAAACGGCATTGAGTGGGTCTATGTCCGTAACGGGCGCAACAAAAAAACCGGATGCCACGAATCGGGTAGTTCCGTCGATCGATTTCAGATCAACCAGCCGCTGATCGAGGAACCCGTATGGCGCAATGAAAAATTTCCCCTGGAAGACATCAACCTTTCTGCCGACGGCACAAAAGCCACGGGCACATTCCCGTGGCCGGTCATTGGCGTAGCAGATCTCGTGACCGGAGAATTCACACGTTGCGCGACCGGTTGCTGGCCATCCATGTCGCCCGACAACAGTTACCGGATGTGGGCCTTCGATGGCGCGCACAAGGCGGTTAATATGTTATCCCCGGACCTGAAGAAAACCTGGACCGTGCCTATCAACGAGACAGCGGAAACGCGGGGCAAGGAGGTTTACCATCCACAATGGACCAATCATCCGCGCTTCCTGTGCATGACCGGGCCTTATGGGAAAATCAACAAAGGTGGGAAGGATGTGTCGATTTTTCTGGGTAAATTCGATGATGAGTATCAAAAAATCGAGCGCTGGGTAAAGGTGACGCAGAATCAAGGCGGCGACTTCTTCCCCAATGTCTGGATTGACCCCGCAAACAGAAAAGAAGCGTCGGCGATCGCATCCGCCCCCGTAGTCAAGGCTGCGGTTCCCGCTCAAACTCCTTCGCCCAAAACTCCGCCGCAGCCACATGCTCCCGGTCTTATCTTCTCATGGGAAAATGGCGTCACGCCGGGTCTGGTCGTGGACCCTGAGACCAACGAAACCAAACCCGTCGTCGTGAAGCCGCGCGGCTTGGTGTTTTTTGATCGATACCGCGAAATGAACCTGATCTCCGACGGTTCCTATGTTGCGACGGATGCGGATGACGCCCTGCTGGCCGGTGCCATGAAGACCGGACAGTTGAGCATCGAGGCCGTGATTCATCCCTACCGGAAAAATCTGCCGGATCCGGGACGTATCATCACATTTTCCTCCACTCCAAAGTCGCGCAACTTTATCCTCTCCCAGGATGAAGAATACCTCACCTTCTGCATCAGAACCACACACGCGAGCTTGAAGGAGATGAAACAGGGCATCCGACTCTGCAAATTGATCCGGGACGTTCCCAATCATGTGATCGTAACCTTCCGAAGCGGTCGCCTGACCTGCTATTTGAACGGAAAACAAGTTTATGAAGCTGCCAGCCCTAATGGTGATTTTTCCAACTGGTCCCAACAACATCTGGTCTTTGGTGATGAATGGAAGCAAGGCCAGGCAGTCTGGTCGGGCAAACTGGAAGGAGTCGCCATATACAACCGCGTGCTAACCGCTGATAACGCCGCGCAGCACTCGGCTGTGTTCCATGAAAAACTCAAGAAGCGCAAACCTGTGGAACAAGTGGAGGTGACCGCGCGTCTGTTGTCCGTGACCCGGACGCCCACACCGGAATCTATCGCGCCTTACACCAGTGCCCTGATCGTGAACGAATATGAAATCGAGCGCGTCGCGGCAGGCGGTCTTGCTGACAAAAAAATTCAGGTGAGCCACTGGGGACTGCTCAATTCACAAAATGCCATGAACCATTTCAAGGTCGGAAGCATCTACAGGCTGACGCTTGAAAAATTCTCCGACCAGCCCCAGCTCGAAGGACAAAGGCTGGTCTCGGACAGCGACAACTTTGGCATGCCCCTTTTTTACGCCATAGACACCAAGCGGCTGATTGTTCGCGGTGCCTCAGATGATTGACGTGATGATTGATTGGAGCTAGGAAGACGCGCCTTTAGAGTAGAGCGCTGCGTTCTTCGGCTTACGCGGCGCCCCCATTCAGCCAACCCGTCCAGATGGTTTTCAGTTCCCACATTTTCATCTTCTATTTTTTGCCGCTGGTGGTGACCATCTACCATTTGCTGCCGAAGGTGCGGGTGGTGCGGCATTCCTTCCTCACCTGCTGCGGCTACATCTTCTACGGCTGGTGGAATCCGTGGTTCACCTTGCTCATGCTCGGCACCACGCTGGTGGATTACAACTTGGGCCGCATGATCGTCAATGCGGGCGACAATCAGGCGCGCAAGAAGCTCGGCGTGGCGCTCTCCGTGATCTCCAACCTCGCGGTGCTGGCCTTCTTCAAATACACCGCCTTCGCCATCGAAAGCGCGCATGGCGTGGCCAACTGGATGCATTGGCAGATGATCCCGGTTCCGGAGTTTTTCCGCAACATCATCCTGCCGGTCGGCATTTCGTTCTATGTCTTCCAGAGCCTGAGCTATTGCATTGACCTCTATCGCGGCCATGCAAAACCGGCGGACTCTTATCTCGACTTCGCGTGCTTCGTCTCGTTGTTCCCGCATCTCGTAGCCGGGCCGATCGTGCGCTACGGCATCATCGCCGAGCAAATGCGCAACCGCGTGGAGACTCCGGAAGGATTCGCGATGGGGCTGACCCGGTTCGGTTTCGGCCTGGCCAAAAAAATCCTGCTGGCCGATCCGATGGGAGCCATTGCCGATGGAGCTTTCGGAGCCGGCGCGGGTTCGCTCACGGCGACGGCCGCATGGATCGGAGTCATCGCTTACGCCTTCCAGATTTACTTTGATTTTTCCGCCTACTCGGACATCGCCGTCGGCCTCGCCCGCACGCT
>JAYVZW010000034.1:0-7908 GCA_043783015.1 Verrucomicrobiota bacterium | reverse complement strand
GATGACGCGGGTCGCGCTGATGACAAAACATTAGCGCTATCCACGACAGCGTGGCGATTAAGGCGAAGGCAAAGACGAGAACCTCAAAAGCAGGCTCGTATCCGGGCAGGACTTCATGCAGCTTGCTCATGAGCACGGCAGGACGACGTGATTGAATTCCGATCCACACCAACCACAGCAGCAGCGCCACCAGCGAAAATAATCCGAAGATCACCGCATTGGCACCGCGCGCCAGAGCGGGCTTGATGTCATCCAATCTGCGGCTGGCCAGAACCAGCAGCGGCACCATGAGCGGGAGCGCATAGATTTCCCGTCCATCGCGTGATATGCAAAGCACGGTAAAACTAACGAGAAAAAGAATCGCCGGCAATCGCAGTGTGGTCGAAGCCCAGCCAGAAAGATGCTCGCGCATCATCGTCCAAGCCACCAGCAAGGTCGCGGGGAACGCATACCAAGGCACGAGCTTGAAGTAGTAAAAGGGCTGCTTCTTAGGGCCGAGTTTGTTCGCGCCCAGGAAGCGTCCGAAATTGTTGTCCCAGATCCACTCGCGGAACAAAGCGGGCGAACGCAGATAGAGCGCGACCGGCCAGATGCTGCACCATGGAATTGACGCCAGCACACAGCCGGCCGTGAACTTCCACCAAGCTTTTGTTCGCCATGATTTGTCCACCAATGGCAGCATCAGCACGGTAAGTCCCAACATGCCCGGCCCGACCAGTCCCTTGGCCATGAACGCAAGTCCCGCGCCCGTGCCGCAGATCAGGCCGCCTGCCCATGAGCGTCTCATGCCGATGGCCAGGCCATACAAACCAATGGCCACACCGCTGAGCAATGCGAGATCGGTCAGGATGAAGTGTGCCATATGGATCGGCCCGATGCATGCCATGAACAACACTGCCGCCGGCCAGCCCTTGCCCGGCCCGTTCAATTCGCGCGCGGCCAGCCCGACGAAGACCAGCGTAATCAGATTGAAGAGCAGACAGGCCGCTCGTGCGCCATCGTGTTGTTCAAACATCGGCGAAAGAAATTTCGCGAACGCCGCCGCAGTTACAAAAAAGACCGGAGGCTTCTGCATGAACGGTTCGCCGCCAAGTTCCGGCACCACGACGTCGCCACTCTCGATGATGTGATGAACGAGGCCCATGGTGTATGCCTCGTCCGACTTCCATGGCTCGCGCCCGATGATGCCGGGTAATTGCCACGCCAGGAACAGCACTGCGAGCAGCAAAGCGCCAGGCGTGATGAGTTTTATTTTGGAAGATTCGGGCATCGGACTCTGGCTATAATCGCTGATGGAGAAAGGTCAAAATTCCATCGGCAGGAATAGAGACCCTGTCCATTTCATGACATCAAGCAGACCATTCGCTGAATTTCTATTTGACAGTCGTGCAGATCATCAGCGATACTGACGATTATGCCCAGTCGTGTTTCCTGTCTTCCCATCACTCCTTTGCCGGATGGGGAGAAGCGTGAGCCGTTGCCGGACTGTCTGACGCGTTACACGGGCTTCCTCATCGCGAAGGCTCATCAGCGACTGTTCACTCTTTTTTCAGAAGAATGCCGGCGCGAAGGCGTTGAGGTTCCGCATGCGGGCATTCTTCACATGCTCCGTGACTTCGGCCCCATGTCGCAACAGCAGCTCGGGCGCAAGCTCCGTATTGACCGCACCAGCATGGTGAAGCTGGTGGATGCGCTGGAGGAGCATCAGTTTGCCATGCGGCGCAATCATCCCGAGGACCGCCGGGCTTACCTGGTGGAGATCACGCCTGCGGGTAGCAAGGCGCTGGCAGCGGTCAGCAAGATCGCAGAACGAATCGAAGCAAATTTGCTCGCCCAGTTCACCGAGTCGGAACGTAAAATCATACGCCGCGCGTTGCTCACTCTTGCCGGTTGATTGCCATGTTGCGACTCGCCCTCAAAATGCTTTTCGGCGACACACCGAAGTATGTCATGCTCGTGGTCGGCCTCTTCTTCGCCACGTTTCTCATGGCGCAGCAGACGGCGGTGTTTTGCGGCCTGATGCGCTGGACGACATCCACCTTAAAAAATGTGCCCGCGCCGCTCTGGGTTGTGGAAAGCAAGGTGGAGCAGGTCAATGAGGTCAATCCCATGCGTGATACCGATGTTGCGCTGGTGCGAGGTGTGGACAGCGTGGAGTGGGCCATGCCGCTCTACTCAGGCATCCAGCGTGTGCGCCTGACCAATGGCGCGTTCAAAATCATCCAGCTCATCGGCATTGATCCCGCAACGTTCGCTGGTGCGCCGGTGGATATGATCGCAGGCAGGCTGGAGGACTTGCGACTGCCGAACACGGTCATCATTGATGATCTCGCGACCGAGCGACTCTCGGAAAATCCCGGTGATTCCAAAAAGCGTATCAAGATTGGAGACATCTTTGAGATCAATGACATCGAGGCCCGTGTGGTCGGCATCTGCAAGGCCATGCGTTCCTTCACCGGCGGGCCTTACGTTTGGACGACTTATGAGCGCGCTCTGCAATATTCACCGCCGCAGAGAAAGATGCTCTCCGCCGTCATCGCCGCGCCCAAACCGGGCATTTCGCTGGAGCAAGCTGCTGCGGATATTCAGCGTTCCACTGGCTTGCGCGCATTTGTGAATCGCGATTTCACGTTGGATAGCCAGCAAAGCCATTCCGAGTTCAGCACGTCCACGATCTGGTGGTATGTGAAGAACACGGGCATCCCGATTTCATTCGGCATCACCGTTCTGGTCGGCTTCATTGTTGGGGTCGCGATTTCCTGCCAGACATTTTATTCATTTGTGCTGGAGAACATGAAGCACCTCGGCGCGCTGAAGGCCATGGGCGCGTCCAATGGTATTCTTTGTCTCATGCTCATCGTGCAATCCATCACCGTCGGCATCATCGGCTTTGGCATCGGATTGTTGGGCACGTCCATGTTTGCCAGGGTTGCGCTGGACAAGCAGCAGCCTCCATTTTTCATGACCTGGCATATGCCGGTAGCAGTGCTCATCATCATCATGGGTATCTGCATGATTGCCGCGCTGCTCGGCATCTGGCGCGTGAGCCGCTATGAACCCGCCATGGTCTTCCGAGGCTGACATGAGCACGATCTCCACCGACAACCTTGTGCGTGTGCGCGGCATCGTGAAAAGCTTCGGCAGCGGTGGCGACCGGTTCACGGTGCTGCATGGCATCGACCTTGATGCCGGTGACGGACAGATCCTCATGCTGGTGGGGCCGAGCGGCTGCGGGAAGACCACGCTCATCAGCATCATTGCCGGCACCATGCACGCCGAGGCCGGGCAGATCATGGTTCTTGGCTCGCGGCTCGACGAAATGAAAAATAGCCGGGTGACAAAATTTCGCGCGCAAAACATCGGCTTCATCTTCCAGTCCTTCAATCTCATCCCCACGCTCAACTGCGCTGAGAACGCCTGCGTGCCCTTGCTCATCCAGGGTATGCCATTTAACAAAGCCGTGGATCGGGCTCGTGATATTCTGGAAAAAGTCGGTTTGGGTGATCGGTGGAAGCATCATCCCAGTCAGCTCTCCGGCGGCCAGCAGCAGCGCGTGGCCATCGCGCGCGCGCTGGTGCATGAACCGCGATTGATCATTTGCGATGAACCCACCGCATCGCTCGACGCGCACAACGGCGCCATGGTCATGGAGCTTTTTCATGAAGTCGCGCGCAAGCCTGGCCGCGCGGTCGTCATCGTCACGCACGACAACCGCATCTTTAAATACGCCGACCGCATCGCGCGGATGAACGACGGACGCATTGTCGAAGTCCATGACGTAGTGGAGGGCATCGTCCCCGAATTTGAGCATTAAAAATCGAAAACATTAAAAAGATTTCCCATGAACATCTTCAACCGACTCTTCAGGTATTCGACCTTCGCGCTGGCCATTGCTGGCATGGTCATGATGAGCCTCGTCATCAAAACCATCAAGGCGCAGGAGCGTCCCATACCTCCGCCGCCAGTCGCTCCGCCGGGCAAGCCTTATGCGAATACCGTCGCCGCCACCGGGATTCTGGAAGCGATTGCGGAAAACGTTTCCATTGGCACACCCGTCTCCGGTTTGGTGTTGGAGGTGATGGTGAGGGTTAACGAACTGGTGAACGTGGGCCAGCCTCTCATGAAGATGGACGATCGCGAATTGCAGGCGCAGTTGATCAAGATGCGCGCGCAAGTGGAACTGGCGAAGGCCAGGATCGAAGTCAGTCGTGCCACAGTCGCCAAGATGCAGGACATGCTTGAGCGCGTGCAGGCCGTATCTGGTCGCTCCGTCAGTGTCGATGAAGTGCAGCAACGTCAGAATGATCTCAAGGTCGGGCAGGCCCAGATGCTTGCCGCAGAAGCGGAACACAACGCTGCCACAGCCGATATGAAACAGACGGAGATGCTCATTGATCGCATGATCGTCAGGGCACCGCGAGCTGGCACCATCTTGCAACTGAACATACGTGCCGGAGAGTATGCCGCGACTTCGCCCAAAGTCCCCGCCATGGTTCTCGGCAACCTCGAAGAGCTCCAAGTGCGCGCCGATGTGGACGAGCAGAGCGCCACCCGCATTCGTCCCGGTCAAAATGGAACCGCATACATCAAGGGCGACACCAAGAATCCCATCGCCCTGACCTTTGTTCGGGTGGAGCCGTATGTAATTCCCAAGGTTTCGCTCACCGGTGCCAGCACCGAGCGTGTGGACACGCGGGTGCTGCAAGTCATCTACAGCCTGCAACGCCCCAAGAACCAGCCCATATATGTCGGCCAGCAGGTGGATGTCTATATCGACGCCAGTCCAGCGAGCCAAGGTCGTGAATCACCGTTGACGAAAAATTTGCCTTGATAGGCGGATGTGCCACAACTGAATGCACGAACAACATCATTACCAAAAAGAAGCTGTTGTCCGCCAAGCAACGTGAAATCCTGCTCGCGGCATTGAAAGCCCGCTTTGAGAAACACATGAGCCGGCACCAGGGCCTGGCATGGGCCAGGGTGCAGACCAGACTGGAAGCCAATTCCGATAAACTGTGGTCAATTCATGAAATGGAAAAAACTGACGGTGAACCGGATGTTGTTTCCCATGACGTGAAGTCAGGAGAATACATTTTCATGGATTGTTCACGGGGAAGCCCCAAGGGCCGTGCCAGTCTTTGCTACGATCGCGCAGCGATGGATTCCCGAAAAGAGCACAAGCCGAAAAACAGCGTCATTGATCTGGCCGCGGACATGGGTATCGAACTCTTGACGGAAGATGAATATTTCGCACTACAGAAACTTGGAGAGTTCGATACAAAGTCGTCGAGCTGGTTGAAAACACCGGCTGACATCCGAAAACTCGGCGGCGCGATTTATGGAAACCGTCGCTATGGTCGCGTTTTCGTCGGCCACAACGGGGCGGAATCTTACTATCAAGGGCGGGGATTCCGTGGATCACTGAAGATATGACTTGCCGGTGTGCCGTGACTTCAAAGGTGTGGCGAGATATTCAGAAACTTATCACCGATTTCTTTGTTTTGGAGGGTATGAAAGTAATTCTGACATCTGTTTGGGTGGCGACAATGCTGGCGTGGGTCGGCTTGACCTGTGCCGCCGAGCCCCAGGAGATGACTTACAACGTGGACGGTGTGCAGCGCACCGCTCTCATCTACGCGCCGGCCACTGCCAAAGCGAACCCTGCGCCGGTGGTGTTCGTGTTTCACGGACATGGAGGAAATGCCCGGAATGCCGAACGCAGTTTTCACATCGAGACCGAATGGCCGGAGGCGCTCGTGGTTTATATGCAGGGGCTGCCTACGGTTGGGCAGCTCACCGACCCCAAAGGTGAACGCAACGGATGGCAGGCGGCGGCGGGCGATAATGGCGACCGGGATTTAAAATTCTTCGACGCTGTTCTTGCGCAGTTGAAACAGGATTTCAAAATCGATGCCAGTCATATGTTCTCCACAGGCCATTCCAACGGTGGGGGCTTCACGTATCTGCTCTGGCTTACGCGAGGCGATGTCCTGGCGGCGGTCGCGCCCTGTGCGGCGATGGGGAAATACGCCATCCAATTAAAACCAAAACCAGTGATGCATATTGCGGGTGATAAAGACCCGCTCGTAAAATTTGCGTGGCAGGAGAGGATGATGGCGGAAGTGCGGAAAATTAATGGCTGTTCGGCAACTGGCGAGATGTGGGACAAGGATTGCACGCTGTATCCATCCGCCCAAGGCACGCCCGTGGTGGCATTCATTCATTCAGGCGGACACATCGTGCCGGCATCGGCTCCGGCGCTCATTGTCAAATTTTTCAAGCAACACTAATCCCTTAGGTTCCTATCTGGTAACTTGGCTTACTTGATCAGTCCGCGTGGAATCTGCTTTAGCGCTTTATCAAGTGCGCGCTTGGCTTCGACTCCCGGATTCTTCGCTTCCTCCGTGCTGCTTTTTGCAGGCTGGGGGGAAGCGGAAGCGGGGGGATTGGACCAGTCGAATCCCTTGGCGAAAATTTTCACGGTGCACCCTTTGCCAGCGGGTTGCACCATGGCCGTTAATTCTGCGCCGTTCAGAGTGCGCTTGAGGATGGCGTTGGTTTTGCCCATAAGACTGCCGGGGGATTCCTTCCAGCCCTTCTGCTTGAGCTTGGCTGAAAAATCATTGGCCACGGCACTGACTGAGGCATCGGAGTTGAAGGCGATTTGCTCGACGACGGTTTTATACTCGGCGTCACGCGCACCAACGGGCAGGGGGAGGTCGGCCACGGGAATCTTCGGGCTTGCGGCTGCGGGCGGTTCGTCATCTGTATCCTTGGCAGTTTTCTTTGATTCGGAAAGGGGTTCACTGGCGGCCGCAAAAGCGCCCTTCGGCAAAGCGGCGGAAAAGTTGAGATCGACACTCCATTTTTGGCCAAAGGCATCATCTTCGCCGCCCGTGGTTACGTGGCCAGAAACCTCGGTGTCGGTGACTTTGAAGTCCGTGATCTTGATCTTGCCGACCGAGGAGAATGGCGATTTTGGGTGAGCGGTGTGGGCGACTTCGCAACCAAAGATGCTTCCATCCTTGAACACACTAAGGATCAGTGCGCTCCCCAGTTTTTTGAATCCGGCATCAAAGTCGGGTTTCTTTGACTTGGACGAATCATTCTCCGTGAATATCAGGCGGATGGCGGACTGGTCGCTAAAAGGCTCGCGCGTCTGCACGATGAGATACTGGAGGTTACCATCTTTGCCGTCACCGAGAAACGTGCCTTTGACGACAGGCTTGTTCGAAGGCGTCTCCGCATGTGTCAGGCAGACCAACACAGCACTGAATAACATTGCAACCAATCGCTTAGAGCTAAATCGTGGGGAGTTCATAATGGAATAATTCATCATGCGACGTCTTAAAATGCAAACGGATTTGCATGAACCTATGCTGACCACACCTCTAAGATTGGATTAGCATTCCGGAAATCATGACGCATTGCGATCAGGTCTTTCCATTTTTGCAATACCAGCATGCGCTTCGCGATTCGCGCAAGCAAACGCCAGGATGGGCAACTCAGAGATGACGTAGGTCAATTCACAGAGCCATTGAAGCCGGCCTTGTTTAGCGCGGTGGCGAGCGCTTGAGTGCTGAATTCGCCTTCGACCGTGAAGGACTTGGCTCCCTTGGTGGCATTTTGTTTAGTCACGCCGCCGATGCCCATGACGGCCTTGTCGAGAGCTTTGACGCACTTGTCACAGCAAAGATGCACGCCGCTCACCGTGGCGGATTTTACCTTGGCATCGGCCACTGTGGGAACTTCCGCGCCTTGACCGGCATAGCCAGCGGCGAGAAGGGCGGACACTGCCTTTTTTGCGCTCGCTTCATTTGGGGCGGTTATGGACACGTTGCCCTTGTCGGTTGTGACCGAGGCACCATCGACCGACTTCACGGCCTTGATGATGCCGTCATCGCATTT
>JAYVZW010000033.1:0-2637 GCA_043783015.1 Verrucomicrobiota bacterium | reverse complement strand
ATTTCCTCGACTTTGAGACCATCTTGTTTGCCGTGCCCATTTGGAAAGGAACTCGTCCTTATCAGCAAATCACTTTTCAGTTCAGCCTTCACTTCATTGCGGAATCCGGCCAACTTGCCCAAACCGCTTTCCTTGATCTCTCTGGCAATAATCCTTCCGAGCCCTTCGCCAAAGCTTTGATTGCAGCCTGCGGCGAGAAAGGACCAGTGTTTGTCTATAATGCTGCCTTTGAGACGGCTCGCATCCGCGAATTAGCCGAACGCTATCCTGATTTAGCCGACTCGCTGCTGGCTATTAATGCCCGTGTGGTTGATCTCCTGCCTGTTGCGCGAAACCGCTACTACCACCCCAGCCAACAAGGAAGCTGGAGCATCAAGGCTGTGCTGCCCGCTGTGGTGCCGGAATTAAGCTACGACAACCTCGCTGGAGTGCAGAATGGCGGAATGGCGCAGGATTCATTTCGCGAGGCAATTCAGGACGAAACCAGTGCAGAGCGAAAACGTGAAATCGAACAACAACTTCTGACCTACTGCCGGCTGGACACCTTTGCCATGGTGCGGCTCTGGCAATTTTTTAACGGGCGCAATGACCCGGTGCTCATAGATGAATACTGATCCGGCTTTATCTGTGCCATGATTTTGATCATTCGATTCGTAAATGCACGCACGCCAGCAACTGTCTCGCCCGGCTCGCGCCCATAAAATACGTGTATCGGTCATACGGCGTGGTGAGCTGCCCAAAGGGCCGCAGGCCCACGAGGATCACTCCAAGCGCATCGAGTCCCTTGGCCTTGTGAATCGAGCTGTGGCCGATGGCGGCCTCCTGGGGTCTGTCCAGAGTTTCCGTGAAGGGCAGCAAGGCATGACCGGCCAGATCGCTGACCCCGGAGAGCGAAGTCTTGCTGATGTTGCTGCGGTCATAGAGGATCAAGACCTTGGATGGCGTGCAGAGCCCCGACGCCTCCCATTCTTCAAGCACCTGTTTCACAATCGTAGGCAACTCCAATGCCCCGCCTTCTCGAAGCACGACGTCTGGGCCATCTGGAAGTCCGCCGTCAGTTTGTAGGCCGGCGACCAGCTCGTTCGTGCCTTCGCCATCAAGCTGCGTGAGAAAACGATAGACCGGACTGGCGTAGCGCAAAGCTCGATTGAGACGAAGATGGGCGTGCTGGCTCAGTCGTTGACGCAGTTTTGCCAAATCAAACCGGTCGCCTGATCTGAATGGCGGACGTTGCGCGCCGTCACCAAACAAAGCCATGGGTGACTGCCACCCGTTTTTCAGCAGCGCAGCATAGATGGACCACCATCCGGCTTGGTCAGAATTTCCCGGTAGCCGGGTGTCGTGATCCTGCGCTTCATCCACGACAAGGGCATCGAATTTGCCAAGGAAATGCCGCAGCTTGTCGCCCTCCGTAGTCAGAGCCTCGATGGCCAGCAAGGGAAGCACTTCATCAAAGTAGCCCTGAGCCTCCTTCTGATCGGCTGGCACTTCATGGCGAATGCCCGACGCTTCGAGAATCTCCGCCGCCAGCGCCTCCGAGCCGAGCACCTTGATGCTCCCGCGCTTCAGCCGGGGTGTGCTCACCCCGGATCGAAGCCGCTCGCAGAGAGCAAGGTTGTAGGCCATCATCAGAACGCTGCGTCCAGATTCACCGCCAGTGTTTTCGGCAAGCCGACGCGCCTGCTCGATGGCATACCAAGACTTGCCCGTGCCCACGCCCCCTTCGACCACGAACTGCCGGTTCCCCGAGAGCATGTCCAGCAGCTTGTAGTTCGCCGTGGCCTGGCGCAGAATGAATTTGTCGGCCTCAGAGATAAACGCTTTCACGGCCCTGGGCTCCAGCCCCTCGCCATAGGCCTTCAGAAAAATCTCGCTCTGCTCCTTCGTCACATCGCGCGTGCCGGAGAACAGCCTTTTCCAGGTGGCACCGAAATCCTTCAGATCGCTTGCCGCAACAATCAGCGAGCGGGGAACTCCGCGATATTCTGAGAGGTTTGCGTCAATATCTGAGCCCGGAAGGACAAGGGCTTTGGCGACCCACGGCGGCTTTCCAGAGGCAGCCGCCCGCTCAAGATGGCGGATCACACCATGGTGTTGGGCGAGAAGCTGGACCACGGGGTTGTCCCCATCCTTCGTGTCCCACTTTCCTGTCGAAGCGACGTAGCCCAGGCTGGTCTTCACTTCAAAGACTGCGACGCCTCCCGTGGGGCCGAGGACCAGAAAATCCCCCTCACGCAGTGTGCCACTGTTGTCCTCATACCAGTAGCCCCAGCGCACGACCCAGTTGTCCGGGAGCAGTTCATTCAACTTCCGGGCAAAGCGCAGCTCAGTCTCCTCGCACTTTTCTGGCGGGCGGTTGTAAATCCAGCGGGGCATAATTTCAAATCGGGCGTCAAGCCGCCAATTAAATCGCCAGAGCCTTTAGCAAAGCATCACGAGAGTCGGTGTAGTAGTGGATGATGACCTTGGCCGCGAGATCGTCGGGCAGTTCATTCAATTGCCGGCGACTGCTGATCGGCATCAGGATGCTGGCGGCACCTTTCTCGATGGCGGTTTCAACGACGGCGACGGGATTGAAGATCGTCTCGATGGAACCACCCAGATTCAGACCTCCGGTAACAGCGAGGCCTCCCTTGA
>JAYVZW010000032.1:0-7919 GCA_043783015.1 Verrucomicrobiota bacterium | reverse complement strand
CTTCACCGATGCTGCCCTTGCCCAAGTCGAATGACCAAACCGTGCTCATGCCAGGATGATAGGGAGTCGTGCTCCGCAAGACAATCGAAAATTATTCGATTCTTTTCTTTCCTCAAACTGGGCTTTCATTTTGCCGAGTCAGCCTGTTAAAATAAGTGACTCGGCCGTCATGGCTTTATGTTCACCAGGGATGAGCCTGATACCATCTTGACTAAATGATTACTGGTTATCCCACTATCTGAAGTTTCAGGCCAACGGCCTGAGATATACCAGCCCAGGGCAACGCCCTGGGAACAAGACCGAAAGAGCCTCAGCCCTGAAGGGGCGGCACATAGGGGGTGCGAACGGGTTATTTCGCCCCTACAGGGCTCGCGTTCCCTCCAACGAATTACCCAGGGCGTTGCCCTGGGCTGGTATATATCGCCCCTTTGGGGCTGGAGATTCAGGGTCCAAAGTAAGCGTCAATTATTTCATCAAGATGGTATGAGTCGCGCAGGCAAAAAGAAAGCGCGGTGTCCCCACCGCGCTTTCCTCAACCTTGACACTACTAAATAAATCTTACCAGAAGAGCCGCAGTCCCACGAGGCTCGTCCAGCCGCCATAGCCAGCTTTGGCACCGGTGCCGCCGCCAAGATCGGCATACTGCTCGCCAACCATGAGCTTGAGCTTCTGTCCGTAGAGATAATAGTTCAGACCGACATAGGCCGCGTTGTAGGTGTCGCCCGTGTAGCTGCCCACGGTTTTTTCCTGGCGGTTCTTGTTGCCAAGACCGTTGTCATCGGAGGAGAGACCGAGCTGGTAACGACCGATGATTTCCAGTTTGTCCGTGAGCATGTAGGTGGGCATGAGCATGAAGTGATAAATGTCACCCTTGCCGCTGACTCCGTCGCCATAGCCTACTTGAGTAACGAGACCAAACTTGCCTTTTTGATAATCGAAATAGGTCACGACGCCGTTGGAGTAGTTGGTGAAGGCGTTGGTTTCCTTGTTCTTGCCATCAGCATGAACGTAGTCGAGGACCAAGAGGGCCTTGTTTACGCCCAATCCCTTGGAAAAGTCATAGCTGATGCTGGCCAGATAAGCCTGGCCACCGTCGAAGCTGCCAAACTCTTTGTCCACCTGAGTGGAATAGACGGCTGCTACGTAACCCCAATTGCCCACTTTACCCGAGACTTCAACGCCGGAGATGTAGTCACCGCCTCCGATGACATGGTCATCAAAGGACGTGCGCTCAAAGGTTTTGAGCAGGTTGTCCGACATCGAACGTTCATAGCCGAAGTGGGGCTCGAACTTGCCGATGCGGAGATTAAAGGCATCGCAAATAACGAACTTGGCATAGGCGTCAGTAAGACGGTTGTAAAACACGCTGCCGACGCCAAAAGTGCGCAGGTTGGTGTCCACGGTGGCCTTCAACTGAAGATGACGGTCAGCCCACCATGAATCGGCACCAAGGCGAAAGCGGCGGATTTCAAAGTAGTCGTTGTCCCCCTTGTCGGAGTTGACGTTGTAGTAATCCATCTGGAAGCGACCCGTGAAATTGAATTCTTCAAGAATGTGGTTGTTGTTGTCCTTGTAGAGCTGGGCGAGGCTCCAGATTTTGTCATAGATGGATTTTTCTTTGACCTGGACGGAATTTTCCATGTTTTTGCCGGACGCCACTGTGGTGACGACAGTGCCTGCCTGGAGGCTGCTGATGCCTGCCAAGGCAAGCAAGAGTAACAATGTATTGCGTTTCATTCTTATGTGGGAGTTGAGTGGATGTTCTGGGTTGTGGTTGCACCGCAGTTGCGGGAAACCGCGACCATGCTAGTCAGACATTCCAAGTTGTCACCACTCCATATGTGACATTTACGTCACATTTGGAGGGGTGCTCCTAATTGGCGATTTTGTCACAAAGGCACGGCAATTCCCACTATTGAGTGCCCTTTTGAAAATTCTCGTGTCGTTTATGTCACACTAACAATCTTTGCGTCATGAATCCGACTTTGGATTCAGCGGCTCAAGTCACCCTGGGCCAGGACCTTGAAGCCGCACTTCCCGAGTGATTCCGCGCCCACTTCCGGTTCGTCAAGATAGAGGGCCAGAAGTGGTTTCCCGCCGGGGCGGACGAGGAGCGGATAGCTGTGATGGATGTTAATTTCCGCAGCCAGCAGTGCGCTCAGCGCATTGCCCAGATCATGCACGCCCTCCCGCAATTCAACCACGACGATATTCTTGGCGGCGCAGGCCAGACCTTGCTCGGCAAACACTTTCTCTGCCTCCTCCGGCGCGGACACCACCAGACGGACCAGGGTCAGCTCCACGGAATCTTGCACACTGAATCCGAGCACTTCGATCTTGTGTTCATTCAGCAGCCGGACCAGCGACAGGAGCGCCCCCACGCGATTGTGGAGGAATACCGAGAGCTGCTGCACCGGGAAACGCGATTGCGTGAACGAAGGTGCGTTGGGAGGAGATTTGATTCCTGATGGCATGGCTAATGAGGAGTTAGAAGTTAGAAGTTGGATCGGTGGCCCCGGACTTTGGACTTCATCAGCTAACCGGCTGGCCCCATGGTTCCACGCATTTCATCAATACGAATGACTTGCAAGGGCAGGCTGATAAGTTCCCTGCCTTTCACGGTAATTTCAAAGGAATAGACGCCGGGCTTGTCAAAACGAAGTCGTTGCAGATTCAGCACCAGATTCCGGGAAACAAAGGGCACATTCCCCCGGGGAAAGGCAACTTCCATCACGGGTGCAAATGGCGGCATGATCTCACGCTCTTCTTCATCAAGAAGCCGGATGGACATTTCATGACGTCCCTTGTCGGGGTGATCAAAATGCAACCGCAGCGCCAGCGAGCATTGGGGATGAATCACAGGAAACTGGGAGGCGCATAGGGTGTCGAATGCACCCATGACACAAAGTTTGCCCTGGTAGTCGGCGGCTGAATCGCAAAGGGTGGCTACCAGCAGTTTCATGGCTTAGTGAGCGGCAAGGCGTCTATTGTTTGCCGAACAATCTTCGGAAAAATCCGCCCACGCTCTTCCGCTCCTCTTGTTGGGGCGGTGGTTGTGAAATCGGGGTGCCGGTTTCCGCCGGATCAGTCTTAATTGAGGTATCAGCCTGTTCATCCTCTTCGGTGACAGCAAGAGCTTTTTTGGCACCCTTGCTAGTTTCAGCCAGCTTGATCAACGGGTCATCAGGCGGGGCATTTTTAAAAATGTTTTCAAACACCTCGTGAACGATGGGCGCGGCTTTCTTTCCTCCGCTGATCTCTTCTCCCGGCTGGCCTTCATAGACCACGGCATAGGCGTAGAGCGGCTCTTCCACCGGTAGAAAGCCGGTGAACCACGCGAGGTTCCTGCTCTCATTTGGTTTCCACTGCGCCGTGCCGGTCTTGCCCGCGATGGTGCAGTGATATTTGTCATCGATTGCCGCCGCATGCCCGGTTCCGTTTTCCCCATTGACCACGGCAATCATGCCCTTGACGACCGTGTCGCGCGCCAGTTGTTTAAGATCCACCTTGCGGCGCACGGCGGGCGCGAATGCCTGAAGCACGCGATCATTGATGTCCTGCACCTGTTTGATGAGCCGCACCTGCGGAATATTGGCGCTGTCGGCGACGGCTGCCATGGCCTGCGCGGCCTGCAAGGGCGTGACCAGGGTGCGCCCCTGGCCGATGGAAAGATTGGCAATGTCACCACCGAGCATTTTGTGTCCGAGATGCTGCATGAGCCACGCATCCGTCGGCACGAAGCCGGGTGCTTCTGCCGCAAGCGGAATGCCGGTGCGCTCGCCAAAACCAAGCCGCAGGGCCATGGCCGTTATGGGAGCCGCACCTGTGGCCAGACCCGCCTGATAGAACCAGGTGTTGCACGAACGCTTGATCGCACTCACGACATTCATCTCACCCTCGCCTTCTTTCGCCCAGTTGTGAAACACACGGTCCCCTACCTGAAGGCTCGAACTGCAATCATAGGCTGTGCGCGGAGTGATCGCCCCGCTTTCCAGACCGGCGAGCGAAACCACGACCTTGAAAGTCGAGGCTGGTGGATATTCCCCCCGGAAGGCGCGCGCAAAAAGCGGCAGACGTTTATCCTCGCTGAGTTGCTGAAAATTTTGCAGGGTGATGCCGGGAATAAAAAGGTTCAGGTCATACAACGGATAGGATGCCATCGCTAAAATCTCGCCCGTCTTGATATCGAGAATGACCATCGCCCCGCCCGTGGTGTGCCGGGCCAGCGCGTTCTCGGCATATTTCTGAAAGTTATAATCCAGCGTGGTGACGACGTTGTTGCCGGGCACGGGGCGGCGCAAAATTTCCTCTTTCACTTTTGTCCCGTCGGGGTTGAAGAGAATGTTGACGGACCCTGGCTTTCCTTGCAGATCGCGATCGTATGATTTCTCCAGACCTTCCCGGCCCTCCTGCTCCTCGAACATGGTGTCGCCATCTTGGATCGGCCCCAACGGAAGCGGACGGGTCTTCCCGGTGTAACCGATGATGTGGGATGCGAATGCGCCCTTTGGATAGACCCGCAGATATGCAGGTTGCAGCATCAGTCCGCCGCCAGATTTCAGATAGGGTTTGATCTTCTCCTGCTGCTCAGGCGTGAGCTCCTCGTTGATTCCGTCGCTGATCGAAAAGACCAGAGGCAGCCAGCGCCTGTTTTTGTAGTGCTGGAGCACCCGATCCTGCGGCAAGTTCCAGTTTTTGCGCAACACGTGATTGGCATCGGTCACTCGTTGCGCAGCATATTCGAGAATCTGCGCGTCGGTCGCCTTGGCACCCAGGAATGGGAAATTCAACGCCAGATGCTGCGCCACCCGGCATTGCGCCAATGGCACGCCATGCCGATCCACGATCAAACCGCGCGGAGCGGGAACACTCAGGGTAAATGTGCGCGCTTCTTTCTGAGTCTGCCAGCCCGCCTTGAGTTCCGGCTTGGCCGCAGGCTCACCCAGAGGTTCGGGCGCGCGTCCGTCCGTGTTCAAATTTAAGCGGGGTTTGCCCGTCGCTTTCTGCAACGGCGTCTCCGGCTCCAGTGGAAGTGCTTTGGCGATGTTCTGCGCCGGGCAGGGCGTGACAGCGGCCCATAGCGCAATTGAGGCAACCACGAATATCAAAGAAAACTGGAATGGCATGGGGTTTTTCGTGGCAGTGTGAATTTGCAGTTTCGGGGCAAACTTCATCTGCGTCAAGAACCTTGGCGCTTGCGCACGGCCCGATTCAAGCCATTGAAGTGACATGGACTGTCACACTCCGCTCATCATCCCTTCCCTGCTCGCCGCCGATTTCGCAAACATTGAGTCCGAAGTGAAACGTGCCGAGGCCGCGGGCGCGACCTGGCTTCACCTCGATGTCATGGACGGGAACTTCGTGGACAACATCTCCTTCGGCCCCGCCATGATCGCCGCCGTGCGGAAGCACACCAGGATGTTCCTTGATGTGCATCTCATGATCCATCGCGCCGATCATTATCTGGAGCGCTTCATCATTGCGGGCGCGGATAACATCAGCATCCATGTCGAGGCGAATTACGATACATCAGTCGAGACCACGCTGAAACGGATCAAAGCCGCCGGACTCAGCGCAGGCCTCGTCATCAATCCCGCGACACCATTTGAGGCAGCCCAGCCTTATCTTTCCATGATCGATCTCTTCCTCGTCATGACCGTCGTCCCCGGCTTCGGCGGCCAGCCCTTCATGGAAAAGGAAACCATGCCCAAGCTCGCTGCAGCGCGCGATTGGCGCGAAGCGCATGGTTTGAAATACCACCTAGAGGTGGACGGCGGCATCTACGCGAAAACCGCCCCCATCGCCCGCCAGCACGGCGCGAATCTCTTCATATGCGGCACCTCCTCCTTCGGTCCCAAGGACATGAAGCTGGCCATGAATGAACTGGCGGCAAGTGTCGGGCAGGCATCCGCTTGAAACCCATGACCCCCGCCCGCGAGCCCCAGGGAGCGCCGCCGACCCCGGCGGCTGCACGAACGTCCCATGACTCCGATCCCCATACAGCAAGCTCGGTCGCCAGCGCTCCCAGCGAACCTCGCTGCACTCGCGCGGTTACCTCCCTCACGTCGAGCAACCCGGCCTTATTCAAGCCATTGCTTTCCGCCTTCACGATTCTCTCCCTCAATCAAAACTTAAACAATGGGAGCGCGAACTCGTCAATTTCCCCAAGGAAGAGCGAAAACAAAAACTCCGCGCGTGGATTGAGAAATACCTCGATGCCGGCCACGGCTCCTGCTGGTTGCGTGATCTGCGTATCGGCTCGCTCGTGGAGAACGCGATGCTCTTCTTCGACTCGCAGCGTTACAACCTTCTCGCCTGGTGTGTGATGCCTAATCATGTTCATGTGCTCATCGAAACAATGGCTGGATGGGATCTCGGCAAGTTGCTTCATTCATGGAAAGGATACTCCGCACACGAAGCGAACAAGCTCCTCGGGCGCAAGGGCGAGTTCTGGCAGCGCGAGTATTTTGATCGCTTCATCCGCGATGGTGAACATTATGAAAACGTGCTGCGATATATTGAAAATAATCCGGTGAAAGCGGGACTCATTCATAGTGCGGAGGCATGGCCGTTCAGCAGCGCGCGGTGGCGGAGACGGGCGCCTTCACTACCTTTTGCGTGAACGCCATCTTCTGGGAGCGCCGCCGACCTCGGCGGCTGCACGAACGTCCCATGACTTCGATCCACATGCAGCCGCCGGGAACGGCGGCGTTCCCAGGGATTTGGCAAATTAAGTTCAACGCCGGAGTGCACCGACATTTTCAAGACCCACGGCGCGAAGGGCAATGTCCACATCGACTTCGATGCCGCTAGTGGTGTGGTCAATACGGCCCAACCCGTGATTGAATCCTCATTGATTGCCTTATAAATGCTTGGCCCGTTCCGCTTCCGAGATAAATTTCTTGATTTGGGAAATTGAGAAAGGTGGGTCATTTCTATGAGCCACGGCGTGACAATTGGGACAGAGCGGGCGTAAATCGCGTGCCCCATTAATAACATAACTGGCCTTGCGGGTCGCCATGGGCTGAAGGTGATGGACGTGAATATACTGAACAAATCGCTCTCCATAGTAAAGGCCGAAGTCTCTGCCACAAGTGAGACAGCCATAGCCCCATTTCTCAAGACAAGCGCGTCGTGCAGGAAGGCTTCGCTCATAATCAGTTCTCATCGTGGTCTTCGGACGCCCCTCACTATACAGTTCGTCCGGCAGAGGATCGTCAACGAGACCGGCCTGATAAATTGCAATGTAGTCGCGTATCGACTCCGAGAGTGGTGATTCCACGCTGCAATAGAAACGCGGATAGGTTGGCCAACCCCAGTTGGGAAAACGAGCGATTAATGACGCAAGCGGAACCGGGGTCGCGAGCATCGAAACGGAGCGAATCCAAGCCCGGTATTTCCCCTTCCATTGTCCCGTTTTAACCTTGTCAGTTTCGCTAGCCACAATCCCGCTGGCTACTATTCCTGTGCCACTAAGGGCAAAGAAAACCACCTCGCCGATCTTGGCGGTTTTAGGGCATGTCCAGTCGGTGCGCTTCTTGCGAGCGAGTCTCTGGAGCGTCCGTAACCTCTCCTCCTTGCTTGTGGGTAGAAAATGAATATGCACTTGAACATCATTGCAGATTCGCAAACATGGGCAAAGGCTTTCCACCAGTCAGCGGACAGCGGGACTTTACAACTCCACGGCCACGGGATTGAATCCATGCTAAGATGCGGACATGAAATGGCTCTGGCGCATCACTCGGGCGGTCAGCATCGGTTTGCTGATTGGCGGCATAGTCTTCTGGTGGATGCGACGAAACGCCGCAACAAGCCGCGTTGATGAAGTGCGCAGGCGTGTGGCACCAAACTTGAAGAAGCAACTCCTCGCGAAAGGTTTCGCTTTGGGCGATGCTGCCTTCATCCGTATCTTCAAGGAA
>JAYVZW010000031.1:0-2643 GCA_043783015.1 Verrucomicrobiota bacterium | reverse complement strand
AAAGAAAAGTTCAATAAGCAAAGTCTGTGCCAAATGTTTCTTGCCAAGCTAGAGCAAGAAGCCGGTGTTCCGGTGGCTCGCGGTGTTTTTGGGGCGGACATGCAGATTTTCATCATCAACGACGGCCATGTGACCATCTGGTTCGACACCAAGGCGCGCGAGTGACACGGTTTGCAAAGCCGCCCCCCGCGTGTAGTTTGACGGTTCATGATGAGCCGTCACCACCTGCCCAGCCCACGCCTCCTGTGCGTCTGGCTGTGCCTGCTTGCATGCTGTGTGTGGGCGGCGGAGAACAAGGTCACGGACGATACCGCTGCCACCAAGAAAAAATCCAAGCCGACCGCAAAGGAAGAGGACAAGGACACCAAGAAACCCGCGCCGAAGAAAAAAGAAGAAACCCCACCGAAAAAGCCTGCCAAATCGAAGGATGAACCCACCGACGTGACTAGTCAGAAGGCAGGCCGTGCTCGGGAAGGAAAAAGCGTTGAGAGCAGCGGCGATAGTGAATTCGACAAGCCGTCACAGAGCGACAA
The DNA here is from genome assembly GCA_043783015.1 of Verrucomicrobiota bacterium. Lineage (GTDB taxonomy): Bacteria > Verrucomicrobiota > Verrucomicrobiia > Verrucomicrobiales > Verrucomicrobiaceae > VFKE01. The sequence goes on along the minus strand of JAYVZW010000031.1, from coordinate 2,110 downwards.
GGCCGCTGACGAGGCCAGAAAAAATGCGGAAGCGAAATCTTCTTCCGCTGGCAAAAAAGAAGAGGGAAAATCCGGTGCCGGGAGCATGCCGGGCTGGGACCTCATTCATTATCAAGATCGCGATTATGTCACGGCCGAGAGCATTCATCGCTTCTATCGTTTTGCAGATCACAAGATCGACGGCAGCGCGGTCTGGTTCACCTCTCCGGTGCTCATCATGAAAGGCCAGATCGGCAGCCAGGATTTGTTCATCAACAACATCAAATTCGTCCTGAGCCATCCTATCGAAGAAACAAATGGCAAGATTCTGATCTCGCGCCTCGATCTCTGCAAGCTCATCGATCCCGTTCTGCGGCCCAGCTACATCAACACCGCCAGTGTGTTTGAGACCGTGGTGATCGACGCTGGTCATGGTGGGCACGACTCCGGGGCACGGGGCATTTACGGATATGAAAAAGATTTTACGCTGCAACTGGCCACGCTGCTCAAGGCCGACTTGGAAAAGCGCGGTCTCAAAGTGGTGCTTACACGCAAAGACGACACTTTCATCTCGCTGGGAGGCAGGGTGGAGATTGCCAATCAAATTCCCAAGAGCATTTACATCAGCCTCCATTTTAATTCCGGCGGTAGCGCCGCCACGGGGATCGAAACTTATGCGCTAAGTCCGCAGGGTGCGGCGTCCGACTATGGCGCGAGAAACGTGGACAGCCTGGCCTTCAACGGCAACCAGCGCGATTCGGAAAACATTGCGCTAGCCACCGCGATTCACGCCTCCGTGGTGCACCACTTCAAGCTGGTGGATCGCGGCGTAAAACGCGCGCGATGGTATGTGCTCACGGGATTGGAACGCCCCGGGATTCTTTTTGAAGGCGGCTTCGTCACCAACGGCGGGGACGGCAGACTCATCGCGGCGGCCAATTTCAGGACGGAGCTGGCCCACACCATCGGCGACGCGATTATGAACTATCGTAGAGCCTTGCAACCACCGCAGCGCTAGATTTCGAATCCAACACGTAACCTATTTCGCATAACCAATACTATGACTTCCATCTGGCGACAATTTCTCATCATGGTCCACCAATGGTGGGATACCGACTATCACCCCGAAGGCGTGGAGGCCGTGCGTCAGCGCGAGGACAAGGTGGACTGGAAACGCTGCATTCCTTTTATCATCCTGCACCTCGGCTGCTTGCTGGTGCTGGTCGTCGGCTGGAGCTGGGCGGCGGTGGGCGCGGCGGCCTTGCTCTATCTGGTGAGAATGTTTGCCATCACGGCATTTTATCATCGCTATTTTTCCCATCGCGCCTTCCGCACCTCGCGCTTCATGCAGTTTTTGTTTGCCGTGCTTGGGAACACCGCCATGCAACGCGGTGCGCTCTGGTGGGCTTCGGTTCATCGTCATCATCACATTCATTCGGATCAGGAACCCGATGTGCACTCGCCCGTGCAGCACAGCTTTATCTGGTCGCACATCGGCTGGATCACCAGCTCGCGGAATCATCCCACCGATTACAGTCGCGTGAAAGACCTGGCGAAATTCCCCGAGCTGGTCTTCCTCAACCGCCATGATCAAATCGTGCCCTGGGCTTTCGCGATCCTGACTTGGATCGTGGGCCTGGCCTTGGAAAAATTCGCGCCGTCCCTGGGCATGAGCGCCGGACAATTTTTTGTCTGGTGTTTCTTCATCAGCACCGTCGTCCTGTTGCACGGCACCCTTTTCATCAACTCACTCGCGCATGTATTTGGACGCCGCCGCTTCCAGACCGGCGATGACAGCCGCAACAGTTTCCTTCTCGCTCTGATGACGCTCGGAGAAGGCTGGCACAACAACCATCACCGCTACGCCCACGCTGCGCGCCAAGGTTTTTATTGGTGGGAAGTGGACGTGAGTTACTATGTGCTCAAAACGCTGTCCTGGTGCGGACTGATCTGGGAATTGAAACAAGTGCCGGAGCAGGTTTACGAGGAAGCCCGGCTTCCGAAAGCTGCGCAGGCCTTGCCAGCAGATTCCTGATCATTCGATGTTAAGCACTGGAGCTACGGCTGAAAATAAAGTTCGCCCGCATGAATCGCTGCCCGCTCCACTGGAATCGCGCCTGAGTCGTTTAGA
>JAYVZW010000030.1:0-2648 GCA_043783015.1 Verrucomicrobiota bacterium | reverse complement strand
GGAGCGCCGTCCGACCCGGCGGCCATCTAAAACCTTTCGCGAGAGCGACAAGATTTTAGATGGCCCCTAACGCTGTAGAAACAATGCCGCTAGGACGGCCGACGCTCCAGGATCAGATTAGTCCATGACCTTCACCACCCTCGCCCTCCTCTTCCTCGCCGGACTGGCGGGCGGGTTCATCGACTCCATCGCTGGGGGCGGCGGACTCATCACCTTGCCCGCGCTGCTGGCTTGCGGGTTGCCCCCGCAGATGGCGCTGGGCACGAACAAATTCCAATCCGCCTGCGGCACCGGCCTCGCCGTCTTCCGTTACGCGCGCGCCGGATTGATGCGAACTCCGGGGCTGTGGCTCGCAGTCGCGTGCGCGTTCATCGCCTCTGCGGGCGGCTCGCATCTGGTGACCTTTGTCAGCAATGACGTCCTTAAGCAAATCATTCCATGGATGCTCGCCGCAGTCGCGATTTATACAGCACTTCACCCGCGCTTCGGGCTGCATCAAGGTCGCGCACGGATCGCGCCGGTCGTGTTCGCCTTGTTCTTCGGTTGCGTGCTCGGTTTCTACGACGGCTTCTTCGGCCCCGGTGCGGGTTCATTCTGGACGGTGGCCGGTGTCGCGTTGCTGGGGCTGGGGCTGCGTGAAGCGACGGGCTACACGAAAGCCGCGAACCTCGCGAGTAATATGGGATCGCTCGCGGTGTTTCTTCCGCATGGCGCGGTGAACTTTGGCGCGGGCGCGGCCATGATCGCCGGACAGCTCATTGGCGCGCAACTTGGCTCCGGTTTTGTCATCAAGCACGGCGCGAAATTCATCCGGCCGGTGTTTCTCGCAGTGGTGTTTGCGTTGACGGTGAAATTGATCTGGGATGCGATGAAATTGTAGGGCGGGCGCTCCGCCTGCCCTACACAGAATTGATGGAACACGGCGCCATCGCGGCGTCCTTCATGCCGTGGAGGAGCTTCTTATCTGCGGGGACAATGGTTGCCAGCGCGCCGCCGAGCTTCGCTTCTACGCCCTCTGACACAGACGGCCCACAGAAATAATACGGACACAGGCGCACGCGCCCCTGCATCATGACCTCTGTTTGCTTCTCTTCATTCCACACCGGATGCGCGATTACTTTCGCGCGGGCGAAGCGCTGCATGAGATGGGGATTGCGCGGATAGCTTGCCAACGCGTCATCGATCACCGCGCCCCATTCATCGAGCGAAAGGTCGTGACCGATGCTGACGCCTCGGGAACCCCAAGCCTGGTCTGACCAGCCGCTGACCTTGATGACCAGCTCGCGCTCTTTGTTGCCGAACTTTTTCATCTCGTTCCAATCATGAATGCCCAGCTGTGGCCACTCGGCGATCAAGGGCAGATTCACCGGATCCAGCACCCAGCCGAGGGGAATACACTCGCGCAGTAGCGTGAAGTGCTCCGCGCTGAGCGCCGCTTCCCAATAGTCGCGCAGTGGAGGCGACCAGAACAATGCCAGCCAGAGCTTCTCCTCAAGATAGGGTTTCAAGGGCGGTGTAAAATTAAGCTCACCGCTTTCGGCCATCGCGAGCAAGGCTGTGCCGTGCTCGACGTTGTCCACGTCCCATAACTCGAAGAAGCGGTAGATGTCGCGGCCCGCCAGTTCGTATGGCTCGATGTTCCAAGGATTGATCACCTTGCGCGCGCCACCTTCGAGTGCATTGAGTTTCTCTGCGAGCCATTCCATCTCCGGCTGGTAGTCGCCGGATTCGCGCGAGATGAGCAGATCGTGCTGCGGATAGGCTTTGGAAAATCCGTCGATCATGCCACGGGTGCCACCGAGGATGTCTTCGCCGAGTGCCGCATATGTTTCGCCAAGCCAACCGGTCAATCCGATGCCGCCGGGCAATGAATCCAGTTCTGCGATGCTGATGCCCGTTTCTGTGATGATGAGATCGGGGCGAATTACACGCGGCAGGGCATCGATCCAGCGCGGATTGCGACCCAGAGCGACCATGCGCTCCGGCTTGCCTTGATCGAGAAGATTCGCGACCCATGCGTGCTCGCCCGCGACGCTGCGGTGATAAAGCGCGTTGCAGGCTTTTTGAAAGGCGAGCAATGCTGTGCCGAGGACGCGAAGTTTTTCAACCAGTTCGCGATTGACCGGAAACGCTCGGGGAGAAGCAAGCCAATCCTTGTCGCGAAACATGCCCCCTTCCGGCATGGCGGCGCGGATGTGGGAGATTCGTTCGGCTGACTTCATTCGGGGCGCAATCAATGAGCGACTCCCGTTCTGTCAACCATGCGTTCCTGCTTGACTCATGCGCTCATCCGCGCTTTTCCAAGTCATGACCATTACTTTGCGTCGCGCAGCTATCATTCTACTCGCGCTCATGTGCGCGATGCTCACCTCCTGCCTGGAGCTTTATGACGAGGAAATGATCATCCATGCTGATCTTTCCGGGTCGGCGAAGGTGACGGTGAAACTGCCGGATACTTTGGTGACCAAATTCGATTCCGTGCGCGAAGAATTTGCCGAGGGTAAAATCCGCGAACGATTCTCCAGCCTCAACGGCGTGAAACTCAACAGCTACAGCATCACGGAAGGACGCTTCCCGGTGGCCACGTTTGAAGTGTCGTTTTCCTCGCTGCAAAAACTCTCCGCCGCCGCAGAAGGGAACGCGCCCGC
>JAYVZW010000029.1:0-7968 GCA_043783015.1 Verrucomicrobiota bacterium | reverse complement strand
TTTGCGTGGTGTCGTCGGGCTTCACGACGCGGAGCACGGCACGCGGTTGCGGGGCGTAATACGTGATGGAGAAGTTGTCTTCGGGCAGGAGCGGGACGCTGGCGGCGAGGCCCATCAAGGTGTTGCCGTAGGTTGGGTAGAAGCCAATTTTCCCTTCGAGCACTTCCTCGACGATGAACCTCACATATTGCGGGAGCATCGTGGTGCCTCCGCAGAACACGCCACGGATGCCTGCTTCATAGACGTTCACTTTTTCAGCAAGTGCTTCGAGCAGCTTCGGCGTGGTGAAGAGACCGCTCACCTTGCGGTTCTGCAAGATGATGACGGCCTGGGCCACGACGTGATCCATGTATTGCCGCGCGACATCGAACTGCTTGTTGGAGATCAGCTTCTTCACGAAGCGCGGGTCGAGGTCGATGAAGTAACAGGAGGAGCCGCGGACGTTCGCGAGGTGCTCCACCGCAAGCCGCAACCGGCGCGGACCGGTGGGGCCCATCATGAGCCAGGCTTGGCCGGGCGGGAAGTGTTCGTCCTTCAGCTTGGTGGAGAACTCGCTGTAATCGTGTTTGTAATCTTCCCAGCCGATGCGCTGTTTGGGCATGCCGGTGGTGCCGCCGGTTTCGAAGATGTTGAAGGGTTTGCCCTTGAAGGCGTTGGGCACCCAGACTTCGGGTTGCAAGTCGCGAAGCCATTCGTCCTGGAAGTGCGGGAACTTCACGATGTCGGCGAAGGACTTGATCTCGCTGCGTGGGTCCCAGTTTTTAGAAGCCCATTCGAGCCAGAAGGGACAACCCGTTTCGGACGAGAAATGCCATTGGATAATTTCCTTGAGGTGGGAGTCGAGTTTTTCGGAAGCTGACATGCAGAGAAGAATTATGAATTATACGTCTGCCCATAGAGAAAGAGGCAGCTTGTGATGGAAATAGCAGGGCTGGGAAGCAAATAGGAGCGGACAGAATGCCCGTTCGACACACAGGCCGGTATTCTGTGCCACTTACGGCACTGGCTTCGCGCCCTCTTTGAAGCAATAGAGATGCGTCTCGGTGGTGATGTAGAGACAGCCGTTGGCGGGGACGACGCTGCTTTTCAGAGGCGCTGAGAATTCCACGCGACCGAGTTCTTTCATTTCTTTGCCTTCGGCGAGGATGAAGAGTTCACCTTCCTCATTGCCGATGTAAACCTTGCCATCAACCACAACAGGACTGGCCCAAATGTGGCCTTTGGTATCGAACTTCCAAAAGAGCTTGCCCGTCTTCGCGTCGAGCGCAAAGACGCGCCCTGTGTAATCGGTGGCATAGACAATGCCATCTTTGACCGCCACTGTGGAGATGGTGCGCTCGAGTTCCTTAAAGGTCCAGACTGTCTTGCCTCCGTTTGCCACATCTATGCAGCTCAACATGCCGACGCCTTCACCGTGCTCCGGGTCCTGGCCGATGGCTACGTAAAGCAGGTTGTCCACCACAACGGGTGTGGCAATGAGTTCGCTAGGACCGTCAAATTCCGCATATTTCTTGGGCGATCCGTCTTCTTTCAAACGGTATTCCTTGGGCACGGCATCGTATTTAAAATTGACCGGCAATTCAAAAATATCCTTCTCGACCTCCTTGCGATCATTGCCGGTGCCCAGTCCATAGACGAAGCCATTGCCCGCGGCGAAGAAGATCATGCGTTTGCCATTGACCATCGCGGTCGTGGGTGATGACCAGTTGCAGTGCATGATGCTCTCGCTGATTTTTTCAGCGGCAGGAATCTCGGCGACATATTTGCCGGTCTCAGCATCGACGCAGACGAAGCTGGGGGCCTGCGGTGCGGGGATATTGCTGTGGGACCAGTCCACGCCGTTGGATGTGGCGACATAGACTTTGCCATCGACGACGAGCGGATAATTAGAGGCGATGTTATGCGGGAAAACGCCGAGTTCCTTGCGCATGTCATAGACCCAGATGATGTCCGCATCGAGCGGGCCGGGCTGGCCGGGCTGAAGTTTCCCGTCCTTGTCCGGGGCGGCCATGTATTTGGCCTCATCGGTCATGCCCTTGTTGCCGGCGGCAAGTCCGGCGGTGCTGATGCAGACGATTTCACAACGGTTGGTGATAACGTAAGCCTTGTCGCCGACGATGGTAGGAGTGGAACACATGCCGAGGAACTCCCAGTCGCTTACCTTGCCCGCGCCGAGCTTGGGGGTGACCATTTGCCAGAGAAATTTGCCTGACTTCTCATCAAGCACCATCACGATGCCGCGATCGCCGTCGATCTGAGGGTTTCGGGGAGCCTCGTTGTTCGTGCCCACGAAGATCTTCCCACCGGCCACGTTCGGAGTGCCGTAGGACTGGGAGCCGAGCTTCGTGACCCAGAGACAATTTTTCGTCGTGCTCAGGTCTATCTCCTGGCTGCCCTTGACCTTCTTGCCCGAAATCATTTCCAAAGGCATTCCTTTTTCATCGGAGACCATGTTACGGGAGTCGCTGCCGCCCCATTGAGGCCAGTCGCCGGCATGGAGGGCGGTGATAGCGAATGCAGCGGCGATCAGGTTGAAAGACTTTCGGTTCATGATGTTTTCAGCTTGGGGGTTTGGGGGAATTTATTTCTCTACTTGCCGGGGGTGACCTTGATATTGTCGATATAGACGCGCATCTGGTTCTGCGGTGTGAAGCCAAAGAGTCCGGGAGCGCCAAGTCTGTGCACAATGGGCGTTTCCGCCTTGATCGTCCATTCACCCGGTTCAGGCTGTCCCTGCTCCCATGCCTTGGCCAGCACGACTCCGCTGCCGTCCGGGTTCACCTGCACCTGGGTCTTGAGGACATACCATTGCTGCGCCTTGATCGGGAAAGGAACTGCGCGCCTGAAGCGCTCGTAGTTTGAACTGACCTCCAGCTCATTCGCATTGCCCTTGAGCACAATCATATAGCGCTGGTTGATGACGCCCACGTCGGATTTTGCGCGGCGATTGCCATCGGTCATGACATCCGCCTGAACGATGTAGTCATGCATTTCCGGCGTGCCGATGAAGACCATGGCTCGCTGGAAGAGGAGGCGCTCGAAACTTTTGGCGAGCACTTTGTTCCCGTTAAGTTCACGCACATCGAACTTGAACCGCGCGCCGATCCAAGGCAGCGGCGGATACGCAAACTTGTAGGTTTCACCCGCCGTATCAGGTGCGTGATCCTCGGTGATCTCAAATTTTTCAAAGTCCTGCTCAATGGGGAGATTCGAGATAATGCGTCCCCGGATGGTGCCAACGAGTCCGTCTGCGGTGGCCTTAAAAGCGCCGGCAGATTGTTTGGCGGCAGCTTCGGCCACGATTTCGCCGGAGTCGTTGAACTTGCCGTCGAGCAATGCTTTTACCTTCGCGGTCGGAGGGATGAAGCTTCCCCAAGATGCCTTCGGATCGTCGGCGACGACAAACCCGTTCTTGTCGATGGAGCGGATTTTGAAGGCATGCTTCCCACCCGGGTGGATGACGAATTCCGGCGGGATTATTTGCAGCGCGGCCGGGGCGCCGGCCTTCGGGACATCGGCGACTGGAACGGAATCATATTTGATGCCGCTATGGTTGATTTTAAAGCAATAGAACTTCGCCGTCGTGTGCACATAAAGCTGGCCATTGCCGATGATGGGCGAACCGATTCCCTGGCCCTCCAGCCTGATCTCCTGAACAATTTCCGCGTCCTTCTCGCCCGGCTTCACAACGAAAAGCTGGCCTGATGGAAATACGCAGTAGATCAGGCCGTCCTCATAGAAGGGTGATGCGTGAATGTTCTTGTTGCTCAATTTTTTAGCCCATTCGATGACGCCGGTATTTGCATTCACGCTGAGCAACTCACCGCCTTCGGTGACCTGATAAATGTGATCGCCCGCGAGCGTCGGAGAGCTGGTCTCCGCAGTGATATTGGCGCGCCAGAGTTCGTTGGTTTTCCACTTTTCAGGGCTGAGATCGGGATCAGACACCATCTGCTGGGCATCAAAGTGCCCGGGCATCTTAATCGCGACCATGCGCCCTTTGTCCGATGTGTCGGGATTTTCTTCGCCATGCACGACGATGACTTTGTTGCCCCCGTGGATCAAGACAGAGCCGTTCACGCCACCCTTGGATACCTTGTGCCTCAGGAGTGGTTGACCGGTGCGGGCATTCACGCAGACGAGGTTTCCGCAACCGGTGCCCACCCAGAAAACGCGTTTGCCATCGCGGGTTTCCAGCACTGGCGTGGAGTGCGAGCTGTCTTTCGGCGGAATCTCACCAGGAGTGCTGGACCAGACAAGCTCGCCAGTGATTTTGTCGTATGCATAGAAACGGTTGGCCGCTGGGCCGTCCCCACCCCAGTTGGACGTGATACCCTGAATAATGACGAGGTTGCCCTCGATAATAGGTGCGCCCACCTTCGAGTTCGGGAACGTCATGCGGCCAATTTCCTCCATCAGCGAATGCCTCCAGAGTTCTTTACCGGCAAAATCCGCACAGATGAAAACACCGTAAGCGGAGAGAACATAAACCCGCTTCGTTTCCGGGTCCACGCAAGGCGAGCCAATGGAGTAACGGTTGTAAACAGTGTCGCTGATAAAATCCCGCCATTCACTCTGCCAGAGTTGTTCGCCTGTTTTTTCATCAAGGCAGGCCAGATGCTCGATGAGTTCCTCCTTCTCGCCGCGATAACCGAAGGTGAAGACTTTCCCGTCAACAATCACAGGTGTGCCGCGTCCGTGAGTTTCACGCGTCCAGAGCGGGTTCGGATCGAGCTTCGCGTTGTCGTAATGCCCCACACCGGCCCCGGTCTGGAGAGGGCCGCGCCACCCGTAAAGATTGGCATCCGCTTTTGTTTCAGGCGGAGTGCCCGCTGGCACAGAGAGCGTTGAAGCGTTATCGACCTTCTTTTGCGGTTCCTCTTTTTTGGCAGCGGCTGACGCTGAAGTGGTGTTGGTTTTGGTGGGTGGTGCCGCCTGCTCGTTGGATGGCCCGCAAGCCGTGAGGGCGAACAGGATGGCAGCTGTTCCGGAGATGGTAGTTTTCAGATGCATAATCAAATAAGTTTGGATAAACCGCTAGTAGCGAAGCAACACCGTATGACCAATGCCCGCAACCGCAAAAAAGACATACGGCAGAGAAGCGACCCTTCAGTAGCAAGCGATAAAAATTAACGACCCTCACGTCGGAATCTTTCTCAATTCCGCCGAACCCCACCGCTGGAATTAAGGAATGTAACTGGCAATGAATCATCGCAAAAAAATCGCGCGACCGCCGAGATTCACATTCAAAGCGAATAATCATGCCTAAATTCCAATTATTTGCGTAATTCAACAAACTATTCGCCGAAAATCAAAAATCAATTCACTGGATTAAGATTATTTTTCCTAAATCGTTTATTTCGAGCATATTGTGTTAATTCCCCATCCTGCTTGTCTGGTTTTGCCTGAGAATTTCCGATTTCATGTCAACATGAAAAATCCTAAAATTTTCGTAATCCGCACGTAAAACAGCCTCTCACAACTGCGAATTGACCACTGTTTTTGAAAAAATGCCCCCTCTGTATTGACGCCCCTCCAAAAGATTTTAAGATTAGGGCGTCTGCGGCTTTACTGTTTGCGGGCCGAAATTGGATGCAGCCTGGTTTGTTGCAACCTTTCGTTCGATCCTCGTAATTTTTGGTTGCTGGATCGTCTGGCTCTCCGGTCGCAAGGCCGGAGAGCTTTCTTTTTGCCGAAACATTCTGACCGCCTTTCAATTTTTCAGGCCGACCGCAAGCACGGTCTGAAAGTGCGGGCTCTTCAGATCGCGATCTACCGTTCGTATCTCTTGCACACAAAACCCCGCATCTTCAAGAAGCTCATGGAGTTCGACTTCAGAAAATCCCAGCCAAACATCTGCATAAAGTGCGCGGGCTTTTTCAAAAGTGTGTTTCAGCAAATCGAGGATGACGATGCTCCCGCCAGGCTTGAGGATTCGATGCGCTGCCGCGATGGCGTTCGCGGGATTTTGCGCGTGATGAAGCGCCTGACTGAAAAATGCCACGTCCACCGTGCCCGCCTTGATGGGCGGATCTTCCAGATCGCCAAGCCGATAATCGAGATTGGCAAAACCATGCTGCTTAGATAGTTTCGTCCCATAGGCCACCATCTGTTCCGAGTTGTCCACGGCGATGACTTGCTTCGCGTGCCGCGCCAGCATTTGGGAAAGCGTCCCCTCGCCCGCGCCGAGATCGGCGATGACGATCGATGACGGGATGAGATGCAACAATGTTTCTCCCAGCGCCTTCCATGAACGACCTGGAATGTGATGACGTCCGAACTTCCCGGCCAGCGCATCGAAGTAAGAACGCGCGCTATCGGCTCGCTTTCGTCGGATGAGCTTCAGCGCGATCATGTCCCGCTTGGCTTCGCGCAATTCCTGAGTCGCGGCATCAAGCAGTGCCAGCAAATGCGCATGGGTGTCGTGCTCCTTGGCGCCCGGTGGCTGCAGGCGGTAGAGCCGGTTCTTGCCCGAGCGCCGGTCCGTGACGAGACCGGTTTCCTTCAAGCGCGCAAGCTGGGCGCTGATGTTGCTCTGGCCCAGCGCGAGAATCTCCTGAAGCTCCGCGACCGACAGCTCCTCCTGACGCAGCAAAGCCAGGATGCGCGCCCGGGTGGGATCGCTGAGCAAAGCAAATGATTTGAGGATTGACGACACAGGCGTTATCTGCAACATATCAACATATCATCATCTGTCTATATTAAACAAAACCACCTACACCATGCCCAACAGCTACATCTTCTCTTCTGAATCCGTCGGCGAAGGCCATCCTGACAAAGTCGCGGACACCATCTCCGACGCCGTGCTCGACGCCTGCCTCGCGCAGGACAAAAACAGCCGCGTCGCCTGTGAAACCTATGTGAAGAGCAATATCGCCATCGTCGGCGGTGAGATTACCACCAAGGCCAAGCTCGACTACGTCCAGATTGTCCGCGATGCCATCAGTGAGATCGGCTATATAAACGACGACGATATTTTCCATGCGGACAAAGTTTTCGTGATGAACATCATCACCGCCCAGTCGCCCGACATCGCCCAGGGTGTTGACGCGAAGAAAGCTGAAGGCAAGAAGACTGCGGAACAGGGCGCGGGCGACCAAGGCTTGATGTTCGGTTTTGCCTGCAATGAAACGCCCGAGTTGATGCCGGCACCAATCATGTTCGCGCATCGTCTCGGTCGTGAACTGACCCGCATCCGCAAGGCTGGCAAGGCTGGCAAAGCCGCGAAGTGGCTGCGCCCCGACGCGAAGACCCAAGTCTCCGTGGAATACGTCGATGGCAAACCGACGCGCATCGTGAACGTGGTCATCTCCACCCAACATGCGGCCAACGTCCTTCACGCTGAGATTGAGAAGTTCTGCATCGAGCAGGTCATCAAGAAAGTGCTGCCGAAGAACATGCTCACCAAGGACACCGAGTTCCTCGTCAACCCCACGGGCAAGTTTGTCGTCGGCGGCCCTCAGGGCGATACCGGACTCACCGGGCGCAAAATTATCGTCGATACCTATGGCGGCATGGGTCGTCACGGTGGCGGTGCCTTCTCCGGTAAGGACCCGAGCAAAGTGGACCGCAGTGCCGCCTACATGGGCCGCTGGGTCGCTAAGAACGTGGTGGCTGCCGGACTCGCGGACAAATGCGAAGTGCAATTTGCCTATGCTATCGGCCATCCGAATCCCGTCAGCGTTCACGTCGATACCTTCGGCACCAACCATAAGAGCGAAGACTCCATCATCGCTGCTGTGAACAAAGTATTTTCCTTCAAGCCAGCAGAAATCGTGAAGCAGCTCAACCTGCTGCGCCCCATCTATAGCAAAACCACCAACTACGGCCACTTCGGCAAGAACGACAAAGACCTGACATGGGAAACCATCGACAAGGTCGTTGCTCTGCAGAAGGCGGTGAAGTAATAAAGCAAATCCAAGACTTTAAGATTCAAGAGACAAGATGCCAAGCCATCAATTCGAGGAT
>JAYVZW010000028.1:0-7987 GCA_043783015.1 Verrucomicrobiota bacterium | reverse complement strand
CAAACCAAAGTCCATCGATGTGGCGCCAGGACCCATCATCAAAATGCCCATGCCCGAGGAGCTTGATCCCGACCCCGAAAAGCGCGCAGCTCGGCTTTTCCGCCAGGTTTCCACTGACTTGCAGAAGTGGTTTGATCATGGAAATATCAGCGACCCCGTTCATCCGAACTCCGCGTTACACCGGTATCTGGGGCGGAGGATTTACGCCGAGCTTCTCGATGGCCCGCGCAAAGTTCCCTGGAGCACCGGCTCCGTGCAGGCCACGTTCAAAAGCCCAACCGAATGTGAAGTGAGCTATCGCGTGATAAATACCACTGACGCGCCCTTGCGTGTCACCGCCCTGCCGCTGGTTACTCCTGAATGGAAACCCCAGGAGGCGGTAACTCAGGTGGACCTGAAGCCGGCGCAGAAAGGGCTTGTCGTCGTCACTTATCGGCGCACGGAAATCGCCGATGCCATTCCGCCGAACGAATCCGTGCTGCGGCTCCCCGTGCTGGTGGTGGGTGAAAGCTGGACTCGCATCGAGGATTTGCACGCTGTTATTCAGCCCTTCTCGGTTCAATGGAACACGGGCGCGCAGTTCAATGTGGAGAATGAATTCACCGTCGGAGCCACTGTTACCAATCCGGGCGCTGAGGCAATAAATGGCACTTGGGAGGCGAGCTGGCTCGGCCAAAAACTCGGCGGCAAATTCTCCGCGGCAGCCCGCAGCCACACACCGGTTCCGCTTCGCTTCACGTTGCCTGCCTCAGCATCCGCCGCCACACGGCAGAAAGGTTCTTTAAATTTCACGGCCACTGCCAATGGTCTTTCACTTCCCTTCAAGCGCGAAATTGAAATCGTCCAAAACTTCGGCCTCAAGCAAGTCGTCACACTTTATCCGAAGGGCCAATATCTGATCGACAAGCCTGCCGATCCCCCCGTTCCCGGCCCCTCCCAGCGCGGCGTAACTTTCCGGGCGGATGCCGATCCCAATGCGCTTTACTTAACATGGGATATTTTTGGCATTAATCTTTTGGACAATCCCCGAGGAGACGCCGCCTTCGCCGAAGTTCATCTCGATGCCCGCAGTTATGGCAAGCGCCTGAATCCCGGAGTGACCAGTCCCTTGAGGCTCTCCACGAATGCCGCCGATGGTGACGGCACCATTGCACAAGTCATGCCCTGGGCATTCGGCACCGGCTATGGTAGCCAGCGATTCGATGCCGCAACCTTGGGCACGCATCTCTCCAGCCGACCCGACGGCTCCCGCAGGCTCACGCTGATGATCCCCAGAAACTCATTCTCACTCCACGAATGGGCCTTGGGCAACGGCAACAGCGAACTTGGAATTGCCGCCAGTCTCGGCATCTGGCAGAAGCCTGATGAGAATAATCCCAGCGGCTCCTACCAGAACTTCAGCCTCATGGAAAACGGCCTGCAAAAGGATGATGCCGAATCACTCGCCGCGCTGGAGCTCACCGAGCATCCCACGAGGCGCTGGACTGTCCGGCTCTACTGAACATAGCAACCGCGCCTCATGATTCCTCATCCGTGGATCGACGACGCGTTCACTGTCGATCAAGTTACACCCGGACAGATGGATGTGCTCTGGGGGCGAGGATGGAGACATTTCGGCAATGACTTCTTCCGATACAGCGTCAGCATGGCAGAAAGCGGTTCCGAATGGATTGTCCCGCTGAGGCTTGATCCAGCAGCTTTTTTACCCAGAAAAACGCAAAGGCGCGTCCTCCGTGCGAATGCCGACGTGCGATGGGAAATGCGAAACGCCACGCTCTCGTTGGAAGCTTGTGATCTGTTCGAGCGACACAAAAAACGTTTTACCAGCAATGTCCCGGAATCTCTCGCCGTGTTCCTTGGCGAAGATCCGGCCGCCGGACCTTGCGAATGTCTTGAATTTCGCTGCCTGATCGGGGGAAAATTGATCGCCGTCAGCTTCCTCGATGTTGGCGCGACTTCTGTCTCCAGCCTCTATGCTGCCTTTGATCCACTTATGTCATGGCGCAGCCTGGGCACCCTGACGATGCTCAAGGAAATTCAATGGGCAGCAGGGTGCGGCATGAAATATTACTATCCCGGATACACTACGCTCGCCCCGGGGATCTATGATTACAAAAAGCGGCTCTCTCCCCTGCAAGGTTATGACTGGTCGGAAGATAAATGGATGCCGTGGAGTGTGTGGGAGCATCCGGGCATGACCGCATGACTTCCGAGGTCAGTCGGGGATTCTATTAATCCAATGATCCCAATTCCAATGCTATTGGGCGTTTGCCTTTTCAAGATCAACGCCAATCGCGGTGATTCTGATTTCCGCAGGTGTGAAGCCAGTGTCTGTATAAGATAGGTTCATGCTTGGACCATCCTTGGAAAGAGAAATCATCCCGGCCATGCTGTCGAGCGAGGCGGCTCCTTCCTTCCAACCGTCGGCCATCAGAGGCTTCTTCCAAGACTCAGCCCAGGCTTTGGCCTTGCCGTTGCCAACGGTGAATTTGATACTGCTTTTGCTCACTTCTACGCCGGTCGCATCATCCGGCAAGGACACGAAAACTCTCGGTCTGTTGGCTTTCGCTTTTTCTTCCTCCGCCTTTTGCATTTCCTTGTCACGTGCGAATTTTTCTTTGAAGCGTTTTCCGGCCTCGTCCATCTCGGCTATGGTGGTGAATTCTAGGTCAACGCCTTTCTTCCCATTGCGCTCCTTATTGATGTTTAGAAACATAATTCCGCCCACCGTGTCCCGGAAGACCATGGTAAATTTGTCATCAACGCTGGTTAGTTCATCCTTGTTAGGTTTGAAGCCCGTTTTTGCCAGCGCTCCTTTATAATACTCGGCCACCGCTTCTTTCTCCGCCGTGGTGTCGAATGTCAGCTTCCGCTGCGAATCCACATAACGCAGATCAAGGGCATACGGTGGAGCGGGAAGATCAGCAGACATCAGCTCGCTGAGATAGCTGATGGAAGTCTTGCCATCTTGTGCGGGCGCGGCGGCGATGCTGACAGAGATGCGCACCGCGTTTTGCTTGAAGTATGAAGAATCACCCGCGCGGCCGTGAGGCTCCCAACCGGCGGCCATCAGCAGCATTTTGCAATTTTCAGCCGTGTCTGCCACGGACGCAGCAGTGACATACATCGCGGTAATAGGCCCTTCATAGACCGGCTTGGTATCGGCAGGACGTGGTAACTTGCTGAGGTTCACATTGCCGTGGTGATGGAGCATCACGCTTACCAAGCCCGGCTTGGCATCAGGATAAACCGTGACCGATACCAGAAATGTGTTGCGCGCAAAGACACCGCTGGCCGACTGGTCGGTGATGTAACTGTCCGGCTGCTCCTTCCATCTGTCGGCCAATAGTGTTTTGCGATAATATTCGTAGGCTGTTTTGACATCGCTGCGGACCTTGTAATTGAGGTTCGCCACGGTGCGGGCGGCACCCTCTTCTTCGGCGGCCTCTTTCATGAGCGCGTAAGTTTTCAAATTCAATATTTTCGCGGCCTCAGCAACGAAAGCGGGTCCTTTCGGTGGAACTTCCGCTGGTTCGCTTTTCGTCGTCGATGGCGTTGACTGAGCCTGGCCACCGGATTCGGATTTGGCAGGACTACCCGCAGATGCGCCTCCGCCTGGCGCAGTGTCCTTGGGGCCGCAGCTGGCCAGAAAAATGACCGGGAGCCAGTTCAAGAATCTCGATGAGGTCAAGAACTGTGCTTGGAATTTACCAATGAGCGACTTAAGCGGGTGCCTCATGATCGGAAATTGCGATGAATTTGATTCGGACTGCAATCCGATTTTTACACGTTTAAAGCTTTGAAACGCGGGCACTAAAATATCGTGGCTGTCTGCCACGATAAGATATGAATGGTGCTTGATTGCCGCTGGCGAGTCCCGCCTTCAGGCATCTAGACGAATCAACTTTCAGTGCTTTCCGCAACGGCGGGCGTTGCAACTTCAGCGACTGCTTTCTTGGCAGGTGCTTTCGCGGCTTTCTTGGCCGGAGCTTTTTTTGCGGCTGGCTTTTTGGCGGCGGCGACGCTGGTGCGGGCGGCTTTGCGGGCCCCGCCTGCTTTGAGGAGTGCCTTTTTACGATTGAGGTAGGCCTTGCGGCGACGGCGTTTGACGACTTTGTTGTGTTGCTGGCCCATGGTTTGCTTTGTTTTTTGAAAAACTGAGCCGGAGACTCACACGTCCCCCGAAAAGAATCAACATGAAAAAGAAATCCCGCGACAGTTGCCCGGCCACGCACAAATAAAATCCTTGCGCCTGACTGCATTCTCATTCACACTTTAGCTGTTGTCGGGCCCGTTGGCCTGCACGAAGTGATCTCAGTTGCCTTCCCTCGCAACGGTTCGCACCTTCCCAAAGCCGTCCACTGTGGCGCGGCGCGTGTTTTGAGCGAAGGAGCGTGACTCATATGGAAGCCCCCTGCTCACATGAATTCCTCATGGCTCCGCAATTCAAAAATGCGGTCCAAACTCCCACCCTCACTCAAAATCCCCCATCATGGCAGGCCACAACAAATGGTCGAAGGTCAAACACATCAAAGCCGTCGTTGACGCCAAGCGCGGCAAAGTTTTCAGCAAATTCAGCAAGGAACTCACCGTCGCCGCAAAGCTGGGCGGATCCAATCCCGAACTTAATGCCCGTCTCCGCAGCGCCATCCAAAATGCCCGAGCGCAAAACATGCCCAATGATAATATCGATCGCGCCATCAAAAAAGGCGCGGGCGAACTGGCGGGAGCTACGCTGGAAGAAATCGTCTATGAAGGCTACGGCCCCGGTGGTGTCGCCATTCTCATCGAGGTCGTCACCGACAATCGCAACCGCACCGTTGCGGAATTGCGCACCCTTATGTCCAAAAACGGTGGCTCACTCGCCGAGGCCGGCAGTGTGGCCTATCTTTTTACCCGACGCGGTGAAATCCGTATCGACAAAGGAACTCTCAACGAGGACGCCGCGACGGAGCTTGCGCTCGATGCCGGTGCCGATGATGTGGCCGATGACGGCGCGGAATGGATTTTCTACACCGCAACTGACCAGCTTTTCGCTGTCGGGTCGGCTTTGCAATTCAGAGGCATCGCTCCCAAATCACAACATTTCATCTACCAACCCATGACTACCATAACTGTGGCCGATCTCGACACGGCGAAAGCCCTCATCAAACTCCATGACATCGTGGACGACTACGACGACACCCAAAACGTCCACGCCAATTTCGATCTCCCTGACGACATCATAGCCGCCATCTCATAAGCCGCTCATTCTTTACCAGCAACCCGATGACCCCCGATACCACCCTGCCCACCGCCACTCAGGAACTTGCCTTCCCACCCATGCCGGAAGTTCTGCCCGCCGCACCCGCCCGCAAGCGTGCCGCGAAATCGACTTCCAAGAAAAAATCTGAAGCCAATGGTGACACGCCACCCGAGTCCAAGTCAAAGAGTGCAAAAAAAACTGTGGTCAAAAAATCAGCCAAGGCCGCCGCGGATGCATCCATTGCGCCAGCAGAAATTTCACCCGTCCCTGAGCCAGCCCCGGCGGTCATGACTGAACCCGCAGTTCATGCTCCTGCGGCTCCCATTCAAGAATCAAGTTCCCCCGCCCCGCTGGCTCCCGCTGAACAAGCCGCCTCACCAGCACCGCAAGCTGAAACCGCTTATCAACCTCAAGACCGAGCGAACCAACCGGAAGGCCGCCCGCAACAGGAATGGCAACGGCATGGTGGACAACGCTTCCGCAAATGGGACAAACGCAATCGCTTCCGCGACCGCAACCATGATCGCGATGGACAACAGGGAGGCGACGCGCCGCAACCATTTCAGCCGCCGCCGGAACGCCCGCTCGGACCACCGGAACCAAGTGAAGGCATCTTGGAACTCACCCCGAAAGGCTACGGCTTCCTCCGGCAAAAAAGCCGCCTCTTCGCACAGAATCCGCAAGACCCCTGGGTCTCGCCGGAATTGATTCGCAACATCGGCCTGCGTGAAGGCATGTTTATCAAGGGCATTGAGCGCATGGGACATCGTGGCCCGCAGGTCACGGAGATCAGGGAAGTCAATGGACTCGAACCGGATAAAGTGCGCGACCTCCCGCTCTTCGAGGAACTCAAAGCGGTCAATCCCAACAAACGCATCCTGCTTGAAACGCGCCCTGACAGGCTGACCACGCGCGTGATTGATATGATGACCCCGGTTGGTCGCGGTCAACGCGGATTGATTGTCGCCCCGCCCCGCGCGGGCAAGACCACGCTCATTGAGCACATCGCCGAGGCGGTTCAGCAAAATCATCCGCAGATGCACGTCATGCTTCTGCTTGTGGACGAACGCCCGGAAGAAGTCACCGAGTTCCGCCGCGTGTTGCCGAACGCTGAGATTCATGCCAGCTCCAACGACAGCGATCCCAAGTTGCATCTCCGCACCGCCGTCTTCGCCATCGAGCGCGCCAAGCGTCTCGTCGAGTCCGGCCATCACGTCTTCATGCTGCTTGATTCCATCACCCGGATGGGCCGCGCCTTCAACAATGCGCACAAGAGCAGCGCCACCATGAGCGGCGGCGTGGGCGTCGGCGCCCTCGAACTCCCGCGTCGTCTGTTCGCTGCCGCGCGCAACACCCGCGATGCCGGCTCGCTAACAATTCTTGCTACCGCCTTGATTGAAACCGGCAGCCGCATGGACGAACTTATCTTCCAGGAGTTCAAAGGCACCGGCAATTTTGAACTGGTTCTCGACCGCAAAATTGCCGAGCAATACATCTACCCTGCCGTGAACATCTTCCGCTCCGGAACCCGCCGCGAAGAATTGTTGCTTCCTCCGTTCCAGCTTGAGAAAATCCACATGCTGCGCCGCGGTCTCGCCGGTCACAAACCGATCGACGCCATCCAGCGCGTTATCCAACTCATGGAACGCTCACCCACCAACACTCAGATGCTGGTGGACCTGCCGGGCAAGACCGCCAGCAGCATGGGCTAATCCCATCCCCGGGGTCTCGAACATTATGCCGCGAAAGCCAGTTACTGCTTCCGAGGCCCATGTTGACGCCGTGCTACCGCCGGACAGCGGGGGCCGTGCGCCGACTGGACAGAATGCTCATGATCACGCGGAGGCGTCGCGCATTGTTGCGCAGTGGATGGATGATCTGCTTCGCATTCCCGGAACGAATGTCCGAATCGGGCTGGATCCATTAATCGGGCTCATCCCGGTGGCGGGCGGTCTGATCTCGAGCTGCATCAGCCTGATCATCGTCATGGAGGCGGTGCGGCTGCGGATGCCGCTAACTGCGCTGATGCGGATGGGCGGAAATGTTTTCATCAACGAGCTGCTGGACAGCATTCCGGTCGCCGGAGATTTCGCTTCGATTTTTTTCCGTTCCAACTCGCGCAACCTCGCCTTGATCCAACGCTGGCAGTCGGGCGGGCAACACGCGATCAAGCGCAGCAGCCGCTTTCTCGTCTTCGGATTTCTCTTCGTGTTCCTGCTGTTGCTTGCGGGATGGTTCATCTTGTGGATTGCCATCGTCATGTGGCTGTGGCATCGCCTCACGGGCCAGTCATAAACCGCCCGCAATCCGTGCCTATTTCCAACCTGCCCATCGAAACACTGCGCCAGCCGCTAGCGGCTTGGTTCGCTTCAAGTGAAACTCGCAACGCGGTCATCAAAGCACCCACTGGTTCTGGCAAATCCACGCAGGTCCCGCAGATGTTGCTCGATCATGGCATCGCAGGTGACAAGCGCATCATTGTCCTTCAACCGCGCCGCATCGCCGCACGGATGCTCGCTTCTCGTGTGGCATCGGAGAGACAAGCGCGTCTTGGCGATGAAGTCGGGTATCAAGTGCGGTTTGAAAATGTGAGCAACTCGAAGACGCGCATTCTGTTTGTGACGGAAGGTGTGATGCTGCGTCATCTGCTCGACGATCCAAAGCTTTCGAAAATCGGCTGCCTGGTGATTGACGAATTTCATGAGCGGCATCTCGATGGCGACATCTGCCTGGCTTGGGCGA
>JAYVZW010000027.1:0-2669 GCA_043783015.1 Verrucomicrobiota bacterium | reverse complement strand
CGGAGAATTTTTTCTTACCCCGCTCGAAGAAGCTCACGCCGTGCCGTTCCTCCAAGGCGCTGATTTGCTGGCTGACGGCACTCTGGGTGATGCCATTTTTTTTCGCGGCCTGGGAGAAGCTGCCAAGCTCGACCAAGTCGCAAAAAATCTTCAGAGTCAGGAGTTGCATGAATGGTCTGGTTAATGGAATGAATGCGGGAACCGTAATCGTCCGATGGCCCTTATTCACGACAACATCGAGAATGTAAAATCCAAAATCGCCGCCGCTCTCTCACAGGCCGGGAGACAAGACTGCGATGTCGAACTGCTTGCTGTGAGCAAAACCTTTCCTGTGGAAATTATCCGCGAAGCCGTGGACGCCGGATTGCGCATGTTCGGGGAGAACAAGGTGCAGGAAATTCTCTCCAAACAACCGCTGCTGCCCGCGAACTTGCGCTGGCATCTCATCGGTCACCTTCAGTCCAACAAGATCAGAAAAATCCTCCCTGCTGTCGATGTCATCCAGAGCGTGGACAGCCTTGCGCTCGCGCAGGACATCAACCGCATCGCCGCCGAACTCGGCCTTTTCCCCATGGTTTATCTCGAAGTCAATGTCGCCGCAGAAGCCAGCAAATTCGGCTTTGCGCCCACGGCTCTCGAATCGCAGATCGAGGATTTGTTCAAGCTTGACCGCTTGGAGATACAAGGTCTCATGTGCATCCCCCCGCCCGCGCCAGATGCCGAGGGGTCGCGCCCATACTTCGTCTTCCTCCGTGAATTTCGCGACCGCCTGGAGCAGCTAACCGGCACCCCCTTCCCCGCCCTCAGCATGGGCATGAGTCACGATTATGAGGTCGCAATCCAGGAAGGCGCAACGGTTGTGCGCGTCGGCAGCGCAATCTTCGGAGGCAGGTGACTGAGAATTTAATGCGCCAGTTCATGATTCACCACTGCACCAGAGCAATCGCCCTGTCTTTCTGTCTTGTGGGAGCCTTCATTCCGTCCGGCGTCGCATCAGCTCAACAAGCAGCAACCTTGTTCAAACCCACCGGCGTGTCCGGCGGCGGTGATCTGGTCACATCTTCCATCAATCCATTTAACACCGATCAGATTTATATAGGTTGCGATATGATGGGAATGTATCGCTCGATGAATCAGGGAAGAAGCTGGAGTCTGATTCCGTCCAGCACCTTCTCCGCCACCATCCGGTCAAAGGTGAGTTTCACCAGCGCGGGCAAAGGCATAAATCAGTTTGCCATCCGCAAGTCCTCGTGGGCGAACCAGGATCGCTTTCCCTGCGTCAGTAACGACGGCGGAATCACCTGGAAGCAACTAAGTCTCCCGCCGGACTCATCGTCCGGTTCTGTCTTCGGCAGTTTGTTTGCCGATCCTGCGGGAACCGGCACCGATATTCAGCGACTTATCCTCGAGGACTATCAAAAAATTTGGTTCACACGGAACGGCGGGGCCGCTTACTCGCTTGTTTTTCAAGTCAAGGGAGACGCGAGCCTGCGGATCGCGGGAGTGTTTTGGGATGGCGAAAGAATTTATATGGCAACGAACAATGGACTGCATGTTTCGAGCGACAACGGGAAGTCATGGACACTCGAACTTGCTCATGCCGGATTGCCCGCAGGATCGCAGATCATTGAGTTCAGCGGCGCAATAAACCCGGTTACAAAAGCCGTGAGTTTTTTTGCCATCCCAATCGCACGAGAAGTAAGCGTCGAGTCCTGGACAGATTTCCGCAAGGTGGCGAATGCTTCTTACTTGGGCCTCTACAAGTTGGATTATACCAATGCCAAATCCAAATGGGTAGCCATGAACGTCCCTGCACCTGATCCCGTGCGGCAGGTGGCTCTGGCAACCAGCGACAGTCGTTGCCCTTGGGTCTGCGCGGGACTTGGTAAAGGATCACAAGTCCTCAAAAGCCTCGATGGAGGCAATACCTGGGGAAACACCATCCAATCAGTTATCAATAAAACATCAAAGGTAACTTATTGGAGCAACCAGAACATCACGACCGGCTATCAAGGAGATGGCGGCATTTTCAGTTATCACTGGGGCGATCTGGTTTCCAGCCTGGACGTGGCCGCCAACGACCCGAAAACCGTCATCGTGACTGGAAGCATGCCCTACGTCACCACGGACGGAGGCGGCACATGGAGACAGGCATTCGTCACTACCGCCACCGAGAACGCCCCCGCCAAAGAGACCCCGCGTGATCGCGCCTACGGCCAGAACGGATTGAATGTCACGACGGGACACTGGATTCACTGGATCGACCAAAAACAGATTTTTATCGCCAGCACCGACATTGGAAATCAATTTTCCGCCGACGGCGGCGCGACTTGGAGTTTCGACCGCAATCTCCTCGATAGGTGGGGCAGCCTGCAATGGGGTAACTATTACTGTATCGTGCGTCAACCGGGCGGCAGCCGGCTTTACGCCGCTGTTTCCGACACCAACGACATGTATGAACCCGACAGGCTTTCTGATGAAGTCATCGACAAAAGTTTGGGCGATGTTCTTTCATCCGACGACAATGGAGTCACGTGGCAGTCCACATCCGGCAGCGGCGAAGGTTTGCCTTCCGACAAATTCCCCGGCCCTGTCGTCTGGCTGGCCGTGGATCCAAATCCAACGCGCGCCTCCTGGCTTTACGCCAGCGTGGCGCACAGCACCAAGGG
>JAYVZW010000026.1:0-2672 GCA_043783015.1 Verrucomicrobiota bacterium | reverse complement strand
GAATAATTTTCGATTGTCTTGCGGAGCACGACTCCCTATCATCCTGGCATGAGCACGGTTTGGTCATTCGACTTGGGCAAGGGCAGCATCGGTGAAGCCAATTTAACCTAAGGTTTTGACCCTGAATCTTTCCCGAGAGCGCGCAGCATCAAATACAAATCTAAAAAAAGGTCATGAAATTTCTACGCTGAGCATGCTATGGAATACACACTCCGTCAGGCAAACAAGAATGCAGATGGCTCCACGCCCTCGGCTTCAGTTAAAAGAATACTAGCCCTTGATCTCGGAATCGGATCTTATGGCATCGCTCTTCAGGAGCGCAGTGGCGAAGGTGAGGCGAGAGAATTCAAATTTCCCATTGTGCGCTCCTGCACGCTTCCCGGAGATTGGGCCGAGTTGAAGGAAGAGAGGACGCGACGCAGAATGTGGCGCACGCGCACGGCCCATATTGAGCGTGAGGCCTGGCTGCGGCAGGTCTTTGAACGCTGTGGCTTGCTGGAGGCGGTGCTGTGGGGACGGCGTTTGAAGAAGATTGCTGTGGAGGAAGCCGGCCCCGGTGGCGTGAAAGTGAAGAAGAAACGTTGGACGCAGGATTTGGATAATCCGCCTGATTACCGACTCGAACGCGAGTTTCCGCCACAACCGGCGCAGAAGACACGTGATGGCGCACCTTCAGACGAACAGGGCGCACGCATTGTTTATACTGGTGCTGGACTACGTTGCTTGCTGCTACTCGGCGAGCAGGCACAAAAGGACGCGCAAGGCTGCGTATTGAAGTCATGGCAAATTTTTAAGGCGCTGCATTCCGCCATTCAAAAGCGTGGCTATGATGCAGCGGTGCCTTGGGCGCGGACGCCAACCGTGAAATCTGCTGTGAGCGCTGATGCAGCGCCCAAGAAAGCACGCAAAGGCAGGAAGACTGAGGCAACAGAGGCTGACACAGTCACCGACGGCGAGATTGTGCTTTCCGAGGCGGAGGTGAAGGAGCAGAAAGAGGAACAGGCGAGTCTTGAACGTGCGCTGACGATGAAGGGTATCGTTGAGGGGCTTTCTCCGCATGCACGCTTGCAGCATCCGTGTTTCTGGGAGGCTTTTCGGATGGGGTTGTGGGATGCCGCCGCGCCGGAAGTCATTCATGCGCGCCAAACGCATCATGCTCGTTCTTGCAAATGGGCGGATCAGGAAGACCCGGCTAACAAATTCAAGAATGCCAATGAGCGCGACCCGTATGCACGGCTGCCCGCCATATTCCCACGCCAGATGGTGGAGGCGGAACTCATTGCGCTGTGTGAAGCCGCAGCCCGGCAGTTGCCAGCATTGTCAGTGAGTGCCTATGAGATTGCGTATGGTCCGACGGGCATAGCTTATCCAAACATTCCGCGTCACGATCCAGCAAAACTAGACGTGGAAACGCAGCGCCGTGCCGCACTCGCTGCTTTGCCCACGGAGCAGCGCAAGAAGTTCGTGCGCGGCAAGGTGGCGGAATGGCAGGGCGCGTTGTCGCAGAAAGCGCCCACCTTTGACAATCGCGGTCCGGCTCCCTGCGCGCTCATCCCGCGCTTCAATGTGGCCAAGTGTGAACTGCGCATTGAAAAACAAGTCATCGTGCCGGATTCGAAGTTGGCGGCTGAGATTTCCTTTTTGCTTCAACTCAAGAACTTCCGCTTCGTGCCAGAAGTGAAGGACGACACCAAGCCCGGCGGCGTGCGGGATTCATTCAGCCCGGTAGAATTGAAGTGCCTCTATAACGACCATTTCGCGGCGACCGTGCTCACCCGCATGGCCGCAGGCATGACGGGCGGGGCGATGACGAAGAAGATGCTCTGCGACTGGATGGGAGCACACATCGGCCCCCACACTACGCCCAAGCCAGGACAGGACGGCAAGGGCAAGGAGATCATCGAGATGCCCAAGGCGACGGGCCGAGCGCGTTTCTCGCGTCCCGCGCTTCGTCTGGTGAAGGAACTGCTGCTCTCCGGTCTGTCGCCAGCGGAGTTCAAGGCGGCCATGCTGGATTTGAACAACGTCACATACGCCGCATTGCGCAAGGCGGTGAAGCTGGTTGGTGACGATGGCCGCGAGATAAACACGCAGGAGATGCGCGGCATGATCGCGGCGGACCTCGATTTCCTGGGCAACATCGGTGCCTCCTGGGAAAAGATCAGCATCCGTGATGAACGGCTGGAGGCCATCAGTGAGCTTACTCAGGCAGAGAAGGCGGCACGGCAGACTGCGATCACGCGCATGATCAGCATGGAGATCAATCCCAAGATCAGGCACCGCCTCACGCTGCTGGATCACATCCTAGATGAGATCACCGCTGATGGCACGCTGCCGGATCGGGTGGTGCTGGAGTTTGCGCGTGAGGAATGGCTGGGGCCGAAGCGCCGCAAGGAGCTGATTGACTTTCAGAACGAGCGCAAGCAGCAGAACATCACGGCACGCATGAACCTCGGCGGCGAAGTGTCCCACAAGGCCATCCTCAAGCATCAACTGCTGACCGAACAAGGCGGGCGCTGCCTGTTCTGCGGCAAGAACTTCTCCAATCCTGAAACGACCAGCGTGGCCCATGGTGAACTCTCATTCGAGAACGCGCATCTCGCCCATATCGTCGCGGAGTCCAAAGGCGGGCCGCGTGCTTATGTGAATCTGGTGCTGGCGTGCGATGCGTG
>JAYVZW010000025.1:0-2673 GCA_043783015.1 Verrucomicrobiota bacterium | reverse complement strand
GGAGGCGAACACTGATGGCGGCATTTTCCCGGCCATCTTTGGCACCTTCGTGATGACATTGATGATGAGCCTGCTGGTCACGCCCTTCGGAGTCATCGCAGCGATTTACCTGCGGGAATACGCCCGGCAGGGATTCATCGTGCGCGCCGTGCGCATCTCCGTGAACAATCTCGCCGGCGTGCCGTCCATCGTTTTCGGCGTCTTCGGCCTTGGTTTTTTCGTCTATCTGGTCGGAACAGAGATGGACAAATACTTTTTCTCGAACACGCTGCCGACACCCACCTTTGGCACGGGAGGGATTTTCTGGGCTTCACTGACGCTCGCGTTGCTCACCTTGCCGGTCATCATCGTCGCCACCGAGGAGGCGCTGGTCGCGGTGCCGCGCGGTATTCGCGAGGCCGCGCTGGCTGCAGGTGCATCGAAGTGGCAGTCCATTCAGCGGGTGGTGCTCCCCAGCGCGATGCCAGGCATTCTTACGGGAGTGGTGCTGGCCATGGCACGGGGCGCGGGCGAGGTCGCGCCATTGATGCTGGTCGGCGTGGTCAAGCTTGCGCCCAGTCTGCCGCTGGACACCATTGCGCCTTTCGTCCATCTCGACCGCAAATTCATGCATCTCGGCTTCCACATCTATGACCTCGGCTTTCAGTCGCCGGATTCCGATGCCGCGAAGCCGATGGTCTTCGCCACCGCGCTGTTGCTCATTGTGCTGGTCGTGATCATGAACCTGACGGCGATTCTCCTTCGTAACCATCTCCGAAAAAAATATGCCATCGGCACTTTCTAACATGCCCCGCAAAGCCATGACCGACGAAACCACATCCGCATCCGTCACCGGCGCGCATGAACTCAATCCCCGGATGATCGAGGTGCGCGACTTCAGCTTCTGGTATGGCGCAAAGCAGGCGATCTTCAACATCACCATGGAGATTCCCGAACGAAAAGTCACCGCCTTCATCGGGCCGAGCGGCTGTGGCAAGTCCACCTTGTTGCGCAACCTCAATCGCATGAACGATCTCGTGGAAGGCGTGCGCCATGAAGGCGACATTTTGCTCGACGGACAAAGCCTCTATGATCCCTCCGTAGAAGTCATCTCCCTGCGCAAACGTGTGGGCATGGTCTTCCAGAAATCCAATCCTTTCCCCAAGAGCATTTATGAAAACGTCGTGTTCAGTCTTCGCGTGGCCGGACGGAACAAGAAAAGCGAACTCGATGAAGTCGTGGAAACCAGTCTCCGCTCCGTGGCACTATGGGACGAGGTGAATGATCGTCTGCATGAAAGCGCCTACGGACTTTCCGGCGGCCAGATGCAACGCCTCTGCATCGCCCGCGCCATCGCCAACCGCCCGCAAATCCTGCTGATGGACGAACCGTGCAGCGCGTTGGATCCCATTGCGACCTTGAAGATTGAGGAACTCATGTCCCAACTTAAAGAAGAATTCACCATCGTGATTGTCACGCATAACATGCAGCAGGCGCGTCGCATCGCCGATGACACCGGGTTTTTCCTGCTGGGGAAAATGATTGAACTCGCGCCCACCACGGACATCTTCCAGAATCCCAAGCGCATTGAAACAGAGCGTTACATCTCCGGCCAGATGGGTTGAACCTTGTCCTTCCGATTATAATGAACGAAACACCGCACATTCTTTCCAGCTTCGACAAAGCGCTGGGCACACTCAGGCAGGACATCCAGCGCATGGCCGCCATCACCACGGAGAGTCTTAATGATGCCTGCCGCGCGCTCGCCCGGCGTGACGAAGCCATGTGCAACCGGGTCATTGCCGATGACGAGCTGGTGGATGATTTGGAAATGGAAATCGACCGCGAGGGAGTAAATCTCATGACGCGCTTCATGCCGCTGGCGCATGATTTCAGGCGGGTCTTTGCCACCATGAAAGTGGCGGCAGACCTTGAGCGAATCTGCGACCAGGCGGTAAATATCGCCCGCCGTGTGAAGCGTCTGCTCCAGTCGCCGGAACTTTCTGAATCAAGAATGATCGAACCCATCCATGTGCTGGCCGCGGCCCTGTTGCAGGACAGCCTGCGCGCCTTCAATGACGAGGACACCGAGCTGGCGCTCGGGCTTAAGGCGCGCGACAAGGAACTGGACCGCGCGCACAAGGAACTCATCGAACGTCTTACGCGCCGGATGGAAGAGAACCCGAGTCAAGTTCAGCAATATCTGGACATCGTATTCATCATCCGCTTCCTCGAACGCGCGGGCGATCACGCCGTGAACATTGGCGAGGATGCCGTCTATGCGGGAACCGCGCGCGATGTGCGCCATGAAAAGTCAGGCGTTTGAACGCGTCTTCAGCGCATCCAGCCTGCCTGCGGCATAGGCTGCAAACACCCGGCCTATCTCATCACGCACCCGGCGGAAGACGGCAAGTTGATCCGCCCCGGTGCCGACGGCATGTGCCGGATCGTCAAAGCCCCAGTGA
Source organism: Verrucomicrobiota bacterium (assembly GCA_043783015.1). GTDB lineage: Bacteria > Verrucomicrobiota > Verrucomicrobiia > Verrucomicrobiales > Verrucomicrobiaceae > VFKE01. Next base: position 229 of record JAYVZW010000025.1, on the reverse strand, counting down.
TGACGGTTGACCTGGCCGGGAAACATCGGGCAGACCTGGTCCGCGCTACCGCACACCGTGATGACTGTTTCCACATCCTGTTGCAGGAATTCATCGAGGTGCTTCGAGCGATGCGTCGCGATGTCGATGCCGGCCTCGGCCATGACTTTGATCGCGAGCGGATGGACATATCCTGCTGGTTTTGATCCTGCGCTGGCCGTGTGAAATTGATCGCCAAGCGCGCGGCGCA
>JAYVZW010000024.1:0-2675 GCA_043783015.1 Verrucomicrobiota bacterium | reverse complement strand
GGCCTGCCAGCGACTCGCTGAGCTTCTGGCGCGCTTCACTCCATTCAGCATCGAGAGCGGAGCGATTGAAGCCGATCTTTTGCAGCAGCGATTCCTTTTTCACCCCCACACCATCGAGCGCGTTCGCGGTCAACTGATGAGCCAGGATGCTCATTGAGTCGTGGAAGACCTCCTCGTTGCGTCGCGCCCATGCCTTTTGCAGCCTCTCAAAGGCAATGCCTTTGGGCTCCGACAGCACCAGCGTAATTTTTTCCATCAACTCACCTTCCTGCACCCAGCATCGAGTGAAGGCGTCCATGCTCAGCACCTCGCGCACCACGGGAAATCTGCCCAGATGATCGCGCCACACTTGCTCTTCCGCCGCCTCTTCCTCAGCGGGACGGGGCGCACCCGTCTGATTCAACAACGCGATTACAGGCTTTCCCAGCCAGCCGAGAATTTCCATTTCGTGACCGACAAACGTGCCACCCACGAGGCTCTCCCCTGCATTGACGAGATACAAAACCACGTCCGCTTCATCGCGCACATTTCTTAAGGCCTGCTGCGCGCACCACAGCGGACGGTTCGTGAAGCGATCCCACATCTGGCTGAGAAACCACACCAGCTTGCGCTCCATGCGCTGCAACCGGGCCAGCAACCGCGCGGAATCGCCAAAGCCCGGCGTGTCCCACAGAATCAGCCGCCCGCCGCCCGACTCGATCAGCATGTAAGCTTCATTGAACAATGTCACGTGCGCGGAATCACGCACATCGCCCACATCCCGGCGCAGCAATGTCCGCGCGAGCGTAGTTTTGCCCGTGTTCGTGTGGGAGATCAGGCTCAATGTGATGTCAGATGGCGCGGACATGTCAGCGGTTATAATATGGCATACGATTCAATGCGCATTGCGCAAGCGACGATCTGCGAGGCCGGTTCAAATCCATGTAATGGACAACCCCTCCATGATCTGTTTCCACAATTCCATCCGCCCGGCCAATCGCTGTGCGGCATCGGAGAATCCCGCCGACCGTTTTTTCATCTCGCTGTCATCTAGCGCAAGCAGGAGCGGCCCGGTGGCCTTGGCCATCAAACTCTCCACGAGCGCGCGATGCACCTCGATCTCAGGCGTGACCGAGAGATTGAAAACCACTAAAAGCCGCGATGCCGACGGCTTCCATGCGGCAACGTATTCCGTCTCCCCGCCTACTGGAATGCTCTGGCATTCGACAGGCCCGACGTCTCTCCACTTGGCATAAGCCAGGCGACGCCAGCGATCTTTCGCGGCGTCGTTTATCACTAATCCGTGCGCGAGCACACATGCGGCCGCGCCATCACCCTCGATCGCAGCGCGCAAGTTCGCCGTGTAATCCTTCCAACCGGCGCTTTGCAATGATAGCAACATGATCCGTGCTGCGCGGTTCTGTTCCAACCCCGCCAGCAACAATCGTGGCAGAATTACCCACAATCCAAGTGTGGCCGCATAGAGATGTATCCAAGGCAGGGCTTCGCCTGATTTTTTGGCCGCCACATCCGCCCGGCGTCGCATGTCGGGCAATTGATCCAGAGGAATCGCAACGCCGGTGATGCGCGAGGCCGGAGCAAACAACGCATTAAAAAAAACGCGCGTGGATTTTTCATTCAACAGCGTGCTTTCCCATACGGCGCGATACTCCCGCGACCAGCCGCGCGCATACATGCCGATTGCACTGCCGAGAGCGAGCAGGGCCGCGCCGATGTGCAGCCACGCGCGGAGACGGAAGCTCAAGCGACGCAGCATCACGGGCCAGACCAGTTCGCGGAAGCGGACTGCGGCAGGCAAGTTTCCCTTCGCGTCTTCATGGCGCATCACGCGCGTTGCGAGTTTCTCCATCAACGGCGATGGCGCATCGTCGGTCGCATGACGCAGCCCATGAAAAAGACTCAGCAACATGATGGCCGCGTTCCATGTGAGAACGGCGATGAGCGGCAGCGCCAGCAGATTGATTTCATGCACCTGATCGAGCGCCGCCAGCCACCATCCCGTGATGAGCGCGAGGCCCCAGCCGCTCCATTTTATCCAGCCCGGCAACTTGGGCGCGGTCATCGCAGGCCCGCTAATTTTGGCATCAAGCAAGCTGGCGCGCCCGGCCAGAAACTTGACGGCGTCGCTTTGCCCGGCCATTTCTTGCGAAGCCGCGCGCCTCATTGCGGCATTCAGGACGAGTCCCGCCGCATCCGTTTCTTCCACAGCACGGACGCGCAATATTTTGAGAAAGGCACAAAGCTTCACTTGGATAAAAACTCGCTGGGTTTAACCGGCATGGCAATCATCCGTGACGGAATTTCACCTCGCGCACGACCGTCTTGCCGAAACGCTCCTGCATCTTTTGCAGCAGGCGGCCTTTTTCCTGGAGCAAGGTGTGATGAACCGCAGGCTGCAAGACGCGGACGGTGAGAACACCGCGCTTCAAGCTGTCCGGCATGGTTTGCCGGGCGATGAACTCGCCCACCAGTTCCCGCCAGGTGGCGGCGGCATCATCGAGCCGGAGGGCGTCGTCGAGCTTCCAATCCTTGAGCACACCGGGAATGACAGCTTGCAGCGAGACGACCGGGTTGTCGATCAAAGGCGCGCCCATCGCTCCCCGCCAGTCGGCGACAAGCTGGTGACGGAGCCGTTGCTGTTTCGAGGCGCGACGCATAAGCGGCACAGAGTATCA
>JAYVZW010000023.1:0-8044 GCA_043783015.1 Verrucomicrobiota bacterium | reverse complement strand
TCTGAATTATCCTTCGCCTTCGGCGCGTCTTTCGTTTTCGGCAGCCCGCGCACTTCGAAGATCAGTGGCGCCGACTTGTAGGCCTGATACACGATCTGCGTGTTGGGTGTCTCGCCGTCGTCTTCATAACTGAGCCGGCCACCAATGCTCCATGCCTGTGGGGCGATTTCGTTCTCACCGAGAAACCAGCGGGCGATGTCCATCTGATGCACACCTTGATTGCCAAGGTCACCATTGCCGTATGCCCACTGCCAGTGCCAGTCGTAATCGAGCTTCCTCCGGTGAATGGGTTCGCTCGGCGCCGGGCCGAGCCATAAATCCAGATCAATTTCCGAAGGCGTCGCCAGTGCCTCCTTGCTGCTGCCAATTGCATCTCGCCGCTTATAGCAAAGCCCGCGGGCGATCTGAATTTTGCCGATGTTGCCCGCCTTCACCCATGCCACGGCGTCACGCAGGGCAGAGCTGCTGCGACACTGGCTGCCGGTTTGCACGATCTTATTGTATTTGCGCGCCGCGTTCACCAGTTGCCGACCTTCCCAGACATTGTGCGAGACGGGCTTCTCCACATAGACATCCTTGCCCGCCTGCATGGCCCAGATGCCCGCGAGTGAGTGCCAGTGATTGGGCGTCGCGATGCTGATGGCATCAATGTCTTTCGATTCGAGAAGCTTGCGGATGTCCTGATATGTTTTAACCTCCGTGCCGGCGGATTTCAGTGCTGTGGCCTGGTGGTCGAGGCAGGTCTTGTTCACATCGCAAAGCGCAACGATGCGGGCATGACGCGATGTATTGAAAGCCTTGATGTGCTCTTCGCCGCGCCCACCTTTTTCACGAAACCCGACGACGGCAACTCGAACCGCATCGCTGGCATTGCCGCAAGACGACAAATTCTTCGCGATAAAAAATGAGCCGCTGGCGAGAGCGGATTGTTTGATAATCTGGCGGCGGGTGATGCAGGACATGCCTCACACTTACATTCCCAACGCAGACTTGTAATCAAAAAACTCCATCCCATGCGCCTCCGCCACGGCCCGATGCGTGACTTTGCCATCAAAAATGTTCAAGCCGCCGAGCAGATTAGGATCACGCGCGAAAGCTCCGGGCACGCCATGGTCAGCGAGAGTTTCGATGTAACGATAAGTCACATTAGTCAGCGCCTGGGTGGAGGTTCGCGCAAACGCCGCAGGCATGTTGGCCACGCAGTAGTGCGTGACTTCTTCCTCGACATAGATCGGATCGTGATGCGTCGTCGCGCGCGATGTTTCCGCGCAGCCGCCCTGGTCAATGGCGATGTCCACAAACACGCTGCCCGGTTTCATCACGCGCATCATTTCGCGATCGATAAGTTTTGGTGCCTTCGCGCCCGGAACCAGCACCGCGCCGATGAGCAAGTCCACACTGGGCAGAATCTCCAGCAAATGCGCGCGGTTTGAATACAGCGTATGCGCCGTGTGCAGCGTGATGTCGAGAAATCGCATCCGCTCGACGTCAACTTCGAGAATGGTCACATCCGCACCAAGCCCCTGAGCCATGCGCGCCGCATTCACCCCGGCGGCACCTCCGCCGATGACCACCACCTTGCCCGGCAAAACACCCGGCACGCCGCCCAGCAACACACCGCAGCCGCCCAGATGCTTTTGCAAAAAGTAACCGCCCATGAGCACACTCATGCGCCCCGCGATTTCGCTCATCGGCTCCAGCAGCGGAAGGCGGCGATTCACTTCTACTGTTTCATAGGCGATGCCCGTAACGCTTGATTTGAGCAATGCTTCCGTCAGCGGCTTGCTCGCCGCCAGATGCAGATAAGTGAACAAAATCTGTCCGGGGCGCAGCAATGCAAACTCCTCTTTCAGAGGCTCCTTGACCTTCACGATCATGTCCGCCCGCGCAAAGACCTCATCGTGTCCCATCACCAGCTCCGCGCCCGCGTCGAGGTATTCCTTATCTGGGAATCCTGTGCCCGCGCCCGCGCCGGTTTCCACAACCACCTTATGCCCGCGCTTGATGAGTTGATAAGCCGCACTGGGCAGCAGTCCTACGCGATTTTCCTGCGATTTGATTTCTTTCGGAACGCCGATAATCATGCGGTAACTGACAGGGGCGCGTGGTGGGTGTCAAGCCATGCGGGTCGCATCATCTTCCGCTTGAAGCGTGCGGCTGGTGTTGTTTCCTTCTTCATTATGCTCCAGCGTATCCTCTTCGGCCTTGCACTCCTGGCATGTCTTGCGACACCCGCCCTTTCCACCAACTGGCCTGAATGGCGTGGGCCGGACGGCCAGGGTCACGCGGAAGGCTCCGGCTATCCGCAGACTTGGAGTGAATCATCGAACATCACCTGGCGGACAAACATCCCCGGCCGTGGGTGGTCATCGCCGGTGATCTGGGGTGATCAAATCTGGCTGACCACCGCCCTAGAGATTCCGGCCTCACCGCAAAAGGAGAAGGAACGCCTCAAGAGCAACACCAGTGGTCAGCCGCTCACATTGCTGGAAGAAGTGCAACTGCGCGCTGTTTGCGTGGACAAGACCAGTGGGAAAATTTTGCATGACATCGAACTGCATCGCGAACCTGAGCCGCAGTGGGTGCATAAACTCAACAGCTACGCCTCACCGACACCGGTCATCGAGGAAGGACGGCTCTATTGTCATTTCGGAACTTTCGGCACGTTTTGCGTGGACACGATCAACGCGAAAATTTTGTGGAAGAATACAGAACTGAAACTGATGCATGAGAACGGCCCCGGCAGCTCGATCATTCTTTGGAAAGACTTCGCCATTTTTCACGGCGATGGCAGCGATGTGCAGTTTGTCGTGGCACTCGACAGGCAGACTGGGAAAATCGTCTGGAAAACTTCACGCAGCGGTGAGATGGCCAAGGATCCACAACTCAAGAAAAGCTACTGCACGCCATTAATCCTCGAGATGGGCGGGAAGCCGGTGCTCTTCTCGCAAGGCGCAGACTGGCTCTATGGCTACGACCCGGCGAACGGCAAGGAACTTTGGAAAGTGCGCTATGGCATACTCGGCTTTTCACTCAGCGCGCGACCCGTCGCGGGTCACGGCATGATCTTCATGAGCACCGGCTTCCTGAAACCGCAGATGATGGGAGTGAAATACAAAGGCGTGAGCACGCCGGAGATCGTATGGACTTCGACGAAAAGCGCGCCCACGATGCCCTCGCCATTGCTCGTTGGCGACGAACTCTATTTCTTAAGTGACGGCGGAATCCTGGTCTGCATGGATGCCAGGACTGGCACGGAACATTATCGCGAGCGCCTCACGAATGACACCGGTAAACGCATGGGCGGCACCTACAATGCCTCGCCAATTTTCGCGGACGGGCGCATCTACATCTTCAATCGCGAGGGAGTGACGCATGTGATCGCGCCCGGCAAAACACTCCGCAAAATCGCTGACAACAAAATCGAGGGTCAGCTCATGGCATCACCGGCTGCGGTTGACGGCGCATTCTTCATCCGCAGCGATAAGGCGCTCTATCGAATCGAGGCGCGCAAATAAAGTTCGCTCAATTCAGATCAAACAGGATCGCCTCAGCATCTTTCGCGGCATTGATCGTAATCGTGCCCGCGTCTTCCGTGCTCGCAGCATCACCAGCACTTAATTCAACGCCATTCAAAGTGACAGTTCCTCGGGCAAGCTGAAGCCATGCGCCGCGCCCAGCCCTCAAATCATGCGCAATTTGCTGCCCCGCCTTGAGCTTGATGCGGTAAATGTCCGCGTCCTGATGAATCACGGCCGAGTCATCGCGGCCATCGGGCGAAATAACCAGCACCATCGGCTGGTCGGCATGATCCGGCTGGGGATGCCACTCGGTGTAGCTCGGCTTGAGATTCCGCGCATTGGGTAAAATCCAGAGCTGGAGCATGTGCGTCGTTTCAGTGGTCGAAGGATTAAACTCGCTGTGGGTCACGCCCGATCCCGCGCTCATGAGCTGAATCTGGCCGGGTTGGAGCACCCGACCATTGCCCATGCTGTCCTTGTGCTCCAGCGAGCCTTCGAGGACGTAGCTGAAGATTTCCATGTCGCGATGCGGATGCTCCGGGAAGCCACCTTCGGGCGCGATGCGATCTTCATTAATGACGCGCATCGTGCGAAAGTGCATGTGCTTGGGATCGTAGTAATCAGCGAAACTGAAACTGAAACGACTGTCGAGCCAGCCGTGATCGGCGTGGCCGCGCTCAGTGGACTTGCGAACGGTGATATTCATCTCAGATGAATTTACGCGCGCGCCCTGCCACTAGCTGCATCAGGCAAAACTCCGGTCATTTAAAAAACTTCGCCAGATCAGCATACGGATTCTGCACGGCGGTTTTGTCCGCGAGCGCCGCCATGCCTTGTTCGATGGCCTGCTCCTGAAGCTGGCACAGCTCGGCGATTCCTTTTTTTCCAAGCACCAGCATCGCGGCCAATTGCGCTTCGCTGAATGTAGTCTCCTCACCGCTGCCTTGGATTTCGACAAACTGGCTATCCTCGGTCATCACAAGATTGCAATCCACATCGGCATCCCGATCCTCCTCATAGCAGAGATCGAGCAGCGCCTCGGCGTTGCAAATGCCCACGCTCACGGCGGCGACTTTTCGTCTGAGTGGCTGCTGGGTGAGCACGCCTTTTTGCAGCAGGCGATTGAACGCGATCGCGCTGGCCACGCAGGCACCCGTAATGCTCGCGGTGCGAGTGCCGCCATCGGCCTGCAAGACATCGCAATCAATACAAAGTGTGCGTTGGCCGAGCCGTTGCAAATCCACCACCGCGCGCAAACTGCGGCCAATGAGCCGCTGAATCTCCTGACTGCGACCATCGATCTTCCCCCGGTTGATGTCGCGGTCCTTCCGGTCATGCGTGGAATACGGCAGCATGGAATACTCCGCCGTGAGCCATCCGCCGCTGACGCCCTGCATCTTCATCCATCGCGGCACCTCCTCCTGAATGGTGGCCGCGCAAATAACGCGAGTATTGCCAAATGAAATCAATACAGAACCCGTGGCGTGCGGCGCGACCCCGGGAAAAAATTTCACTTCACGGAGCTGGTCGGGAGTGCGGGAATCAGAGCGGGGCATGGCTTCTCATCAAGGCAAGAGGCACCGAGCACAAGGCAAAAGTGCGCGATGATGGCTGGCTCTTGCTTCTCTTGGATAATCCGCGAAAGTCAGGCTGCGCACGAATGTCCATGGAAATAAAAGACCGCCTCGATGAACTGGAGCAGTGGGCCATCGAGGTCATCCTGCACAAGAAGCCCGGCCTGGCGGCGGCGCTTTTCCGCAGGTTCCTGCACGGACTGTCGTGGATCTATTCAGCCCTGGTGCGGCTGCGGCTGAAACTTTATCGCGAGCGCTACATTCACGACCATCACCTCGGCGTGCCCGTCATCAGCATCGGCAATCTTACTGTCGGCGGCACGGGCAAGACTCCTGTCGCGGAGCTTCTGGCGCGGGCCTTGCAGAAAAACGGGCGCAAGGTGGCCATCCTCAGCCGGGGCTACAAAAGCAAGCGCGTGCGCAAGATGCCGCGCTGGAAAAAATGGTGGATGAGGCTGCGCGGAAAAGCGCTCCCGCCCCGCCCGCCGCGCGTGGTGAGCGACGGGGAAAAGGTGCTGCTGGACTCCCACGTCGCGGGCGATGAGCCGTTCATGCTCGCGCATAACCTGCCCGGCGTGCCGGTGGTGGTGGACAAGGATCGTGTAAAAGCCGGGCTGCACGCGATCAAGCATTTCAAGACCGACACGCTGATCCTTGATGACGGCCTTCAATATCTCCGGCTGAAACATCGCATGGACATGGTGCTCATCGACCGCACTGCGCCGTGGGGCAACGGCTTCCTGCTGCCGCGCGGAACCTTGCGGGAGCCGCCGCGTCATCTGAGGCGGGCCAGTTACATTTTCCTCACCAAATGCGACGACGGCGACAACGCGCCGCTCATTGCCGAGTTGCGCAGGCACAACCGCGTCGCGGAAATCATCGAGTGCCGCCACCGGCCGATGCATCTGGAAAACATACACACGCGCGAAAAGATTCCCCTCTCGGAAATTTACGGTGCCCACGTCGGCTCGATCAGCGGCATCGCGGTGCCGGAGAGCTTCGAGAACGGCTTAAGAAAGCTGGGCGCGAAAGTCGATCTGGTGCGTCGCTTCGCGGATCACCACCGTTTTTCCGCGAAGGACATCCAGCAGTTCGTTGATCGCTGCGAGCGGCGTGACGTGCGCATGATCGTGACCACGGAGAAGGATTTCGTGCGCTTCCCCGTGATGCCCGCGCCGGAGTCGTTTCCGATATGTTTCCTGCGGGTGGAGATTGAGATCGTGCGCGGCAAGGAGGCCTTTGACCGCATGATCCGCGTTTTGTGCGAGCCACGCGAGATGCCGCGTCCGGTTTACGGGGCTGAAATGGCGGGAGCGTCGCTGGATGATTGAGCCTGAATCCGGTGAGGAGAACCGAGCATTCATGGTCGCAAAAATTAACGGCTGATTTCTTTACGGTCTCTCGCGGCCAACACCATCAGCGTCCGTTTTCGTTCTCCACAGCGCAAATTTCTTTTCAGGCTCATTGACGCCACAACCATGCCGATGAATCGGTGGCTTATGAGAAAACACGAGAACGAGGCCCGCGCCAACCGCCATGCAAATACCCTGGCGGACATCAAGATTTATGATGATGATGATTTTGAAACGCTGCTTGAGGGAAATCCGAACCCGCTGGTGCTCATACTCGACTGCATACAGGATCCGCACAATTTCGGTGCCTGCCTGCGCACCGCAGACGCCGCAGGTTGTGTCTTCGTCGTCATCCCCAAGGACAAAAGTGCGCCCTTGTCGGATACGGTGCGACGAATCTCCTGCGGAGGTGCGGAGCATGTCCCGATTGTCCGCGTCACCAATCTGGCGCGCGCCATGGAGCGGCTCCAGAAGCTGGGCGTCTGGATCGTGGGCACAGCGGATGAGGGGAAAAAATCCATCTTCGAAATGGATTTGAAAGGCCCGACTGCCATCGTCATGGGCGCGGAAGGCGAAGGCATGAGGCGGCTTACCGGGGAAAAATGCGACTTTCTCGCGCGGGTCCCCATGTATGGCGCAGTGGCGTGCCTGAATGTTTCCGTGGCCACCGGTGTGTGTTTGTTCGAGGCCGTCAGGCAGCGGCAAAGTCGGTGAGTCAGTGAACCGGTAGGTCAGTAAATCAGTGGGAGTCGTTCGACTTCTGAATCAATACTGCGCGTTACCGATTGCCCCGGTTTCTCCTCATTGCGTTCTGGAAAAATGCAAATGTAAGCTGCTTTCACTTATGACCGCGATTACCCTCGATTATCCTTTGACGAGCCTGCCCGGTTTGCCGGTGCAGGAAGGCCAGCGTTTTCAGGGTTATGTCCGTGAAGGCAGACTCCATGTGACCATCCCCGCGACCGAGACCACGGAGATCGGCGACAAACGCCTTGCGGCCGAACGCTTCGTAAGCAAGTGGGCTGGCAAAGGAAAGCTGCGTGCTCAGAACGAAATCGAGGCCGATCCCAGGCTTGCCCACTTGACGGCCAAACATCTCCGGTAAGCCGTGCGAGTTTTCTTCGACACCAACGTCCTTCTCGACGGCTATTATCAACGTGCTGGCGCTGCGGCGAGTGAAAAGGCCATGTTGCTCTGTAGCAGCGGCTCTAACGAGGGCTGGGTCGCCTGGCACACATTGTCCAACGCCTTTTACCTGGTGAGAGGCCACTCCAAGTCCGCACCCACGGCGATTCAATTCATCACCGACCTGCTGGCCTGGACGGAAGTATCAGCCACCACCAAGCCGGACGCCCTTGCCGCCGCCCGTTCCGGCATGGCCGACTTCAAAGATGCTCTCCAAGTCGCCGCCGACATCATCCTCACCCGCAACACCGACGACTTCAAAGCCTCCACCCTGCCCGTGATGACACCGGAAGAGTTTCTGGAGGGGCCGGCTTTTCAGGTATCTCAGGATTGGAAATAGAAGCGGTCAAATGTTACAAGGCGAGGACCGACCTGTGCCACACCTCTGCCACCCGCTGGAATAGGTAGCGAC
>JAYVZW010000022.1:0-2690 GCA_043783015.1 Verrucomicrobiota bacterium | reverse complement strand
AGAGCCTCCTGCTCAAGCACGGCCAGCGCGTGGGCACCACATTCATCGGCCAGATTCGCAACATCCTCATCACCTACCTCGCCGCGCGCGCCGTGGTGAACGGTCAGATGAGCCTCGGCATGATGCTCTCCACGCAATACATCATCGGCCAGCTGGTCTCGCCCTTGCAGAGCCTGATTGACTTCGCCCAGCAGGCGCAGGACGCACGGCTGAGCCTGGAGCGCGTGCAGGAAATTTACACGCAGCGCGAGGAGGAATCATGGACCCAGCCGCTGCTCACCACCTTCCCGACTGCGCGCAATCTTTACGTCCATAACGTCACCTTCCGTTATGCCGGCGCGGGCCAGAAAGATGTGCTGCGTCAATTGAGTCTGCCCATTCCCGAAGGCAAGGTCACGGCCATCGTCGGCGCCAGTGGCAGCGGGAAAACCACGCTGCTCAAGCTTTTGCTCGGTCTGCACAAACCCACGCAGGGCACCATTTATGTTGGTGGAGGTCCCTTGCCGAATTTCGATGGCAGCGCCTGGCGCGCGCGCTGCGGCGTGGTCATGCAGGACGGATATATTTTCCCCGACACCATCGCGCGGAACATTGCCTGCACCTCCGAGCGCATCGACCCCATGCGACTGGAAGGCGCGATCTATTACGCCAATCTCCAAGGCTTCGTGCAGAGCCTGCCGCAGGGTGTCGAGACCAAGATCGGCGGGGAAGGGCAGGGCGTGAGTGGGGGCCAGAAGCAGAGAATTCTCATTGCCCGCGCGCTCTATAAAAATCCCGAATATCTTTTCCTCGACGAGGCCACCAGCGCACTCGATGCCGAGAACGAGCACATGGTCATGGACAACCTCCGCAACTTTGTCCAGGGCCGCACCGTCGTGGTCATCGCGCATCGGCTCAGCACTGTGCAGAATGCCGACCAGATCGTGGTCATGGACCAGGGTCGCATTGTCGAGGCGGGCACCCATTGGGAACTGGTTCGCAAGTCCGGTGTTTATTACAATCTCGTTCGCAATCAACTCCAGCTTGAGGAGGTCAGCCGTTATGCCGCTTAACAACCACAACCCCATGCTGCCCGCCGTGGCCTCCACGCAAGCCATCGGCTGGCAGGCCTTTGAACGCGAGGACTCCAGCCGTGGTGTCCGGGAAATCCTTGGTCGCACGCCAGCGTGGATTCTGACTTCCGGCACCAATGTTGTCGCCGCCGCCGTCGTCATTCTTCTTTTCATGAGCTGGATGATTCACTATCCCGACACCATTTCCGGGAAGATCACCGTTACCGGGGCCACACCCGCGCTGGATGTGGTGGCGCGGCAGAGCGGCCAGTTGGAGCGGCTCTGCGTGAAGGAGGGCGAAGCGGTGGAGAAGGGGCATCTGCTCGGCGTGATCAAAAATCCCGCCAACACCACTAGTGTGCTCCATCTGAAGGACGAATTGCAAAAGATGCGCGGGTTCCTCACGGATGCCTCCGCGTTCACTCCGATTGATCTCGCCGGTGAAACCGAGATGGGATCAGTGCAGGGCGCCTACAGTGATTTCCATTCGCACTACCAGCACTATCAAAGCCTGCTGCACGACGACTATTCTTACAAGACACTCACACTACTCTCGCAGCAGTTGGAGTCCAAAAAAGCGCAGCTCGCCCAGATGCAGCAGCAAGCAACATCCGCCCAGCGCGAGGGAACGCTCTCCCAGGAAGGCTTTGACCGGATGCGTCAGCTTCACGGGCGCGACAGCATCAGCACCGCCGAGCTTCAGCAACACGAGCGCCAATACCTTGAACAGCGCCGCCAGGAATCCAACGTGCAGAAAGCCATGCTCGAAGAACAGGTCGCGGTGACCGAGTGCGACAAACAGATTCGTGATCTGACACACAAGCGCAGTGAAGACCTGCGCATCGCACGCAGTGAACTGGCGGAGGCGTTCAAGAAGCTTCTCTCGGCCATTGAGATTTGGGAAAATGAATTTGTCCTGCGCGCTCCCACCGATGGCGCGGTGGCCTTCTATGATTTCTGGGCGGACCAGCAGTTCGTCACGCAGGGCAAGTCCGTCTTCATCATCGCGCCGCATATTTCACAGCTCCTGGGTCGCATCCCTGTGCAGCAGGGCGGCGCGGGCAAGGTCAAGCCCGGCCAGATCGTGAACATCAAGCTCAATGACTATCCCGCGCGTGAATTCGGCATGGTCACCGGGCGCGTGCGCTCCGTTTCGTTGGTAGCGCAGCAAGGCCAGCAGCTCGTGTCCGTGGATATCGATTATCCCTTGGTGACGACTTATGGCCGGAAGATTGCCTTCAAACAGGAGATGGTCGGCGACGCGAGGATTGTGACCAATGATAGTCGCCTCATCGGACGACTGTTCGATGAAATCCGCAAGGCATGGTCCCAACCCGCGGGCTGATTTTTATCATGACGACAATGACTCCAGCCGCTCCCTCCAATGTGGGCCCGATGCTGCGCCCCGCACGCGATCTGGTGGCGCTCAAGGTGCAACGTCGGAAGTATGCGAAGAACGCCATCGACGAGCTCGAGCTGCGCGCGCTCATTGGTCATGACGATGAGGCGAGCCGCTTTGTGCTCGAATGCGCAGAGGTGTTCACTCACGACCAGCACATCTGCCAGGTCTATGAATTGCATGGTCGTGACACGCACGACATTCTGAAAACCGGGCCGATGTCGATGGAAGATGTCCGG
>JAYVZW010000021.1:0-2692 GCA_043783015.1 Verrucomicrobiota bacterium | reverse complement strand
TTCTTCAGAAGGTCTTCGATGCCTCGTGCATTCTTCGTGAAATTGCGGATTTCGATACGAAAGATCCGGACGCACTGCGAAGAGGTCTGGGAGCTTTTATGCACCAGGTGGTCAGCGAGTTGCGAAACGTAGATTCCAGCTATGCGTGCTTCGCCCCTCAAGGCGGATACAAAGTTATGACTTCCCTGGGCTATGTGGCCGGCTCGTTCCTCAACTTCCCGACTGCATACTTGCACGAGGATTTTCAGGCATTGCACATCATTCCTCCAATTCCAATCGCTCTTTCTTCAGCGAAGGCAGCAAAACTTGGCAGACTAGCGCGGCAGGCCGAAAAAACCCCCGAACTCTCCAAGCTGCTTCCCGCGGATCAAGAGGAGGTCCTGGCAAACCCATGGCTTTTTGAAGTTTCCGGTGAAACGGTGTTTCCGAATGCGTTCGCCCAATTCTTGGGACTGGACACCCGTGAAATATTCCTTTCACCCCGGGCATTGAAAACACTCAGTGATGTTCATAATGCCCATCAGATTCGCCAGCGCCTCAAGGACCTGCCCTCCCTGGTTCAAGTGTTTAACAACCGACAGGGTGCATACACGGGGATCCTTGATCACGAACGTGAGTTCACCAACCTAAATCGCCGGGGAAATCAACCTGCCTTTCACATCTGGAAGGCATCTGGTGGCGACTTTTACATCGCTTGGCGCGAACGCCGTTCGGATGGCTCAATCTTGATCAACCGTATCTGGGGTGCCGGGCATACCTACGATACCGATGCGGCAAACGCCTGCCCCTCCAACAGCCAGGGTCTCTTCGACGATCCTTCGCTCATCGAATGGAGACCACTTGGGGAGGATGAAGATGCGGTGTCAACCGACGATGCCCCTTGCGCCAAACCAGATGGCAACAAAGAGTCGCCCACCCCTGGTTCCAGCGAGATGCCATCACTCAAAGCGAAAATCAAAGAATTGAAATGCGTTAACGACGCCTCCCAACAAAATGCCGCCAAATTCCGAAAAGAAGCAGCGTTGCTTCAAGTGCGCACAGGGGAGTTGGAGAACCAAGTGAAAAACCTGAAGATGCAAGTCGCATCACTTTCGCAACCTCCCCATACGAAATCATAACTCCAGGTTCTCAAACCCTCACTACCAACTCCTATGCCAGCCAAAAAGAAACCAGCCGCCGACAAGCCAGCCAACACGGCTAAACCGACCAAGCAGCAAACCATTCTGCTCGCCGTCACCGGACTCTCACCGGCCATCGTCACGGAAACCGTCTGGGCCCTGGCACAGGAAAAGCCGAGCGTGCTGCCTTGGCGCGTGCAGTTCATCACCACAGGCGTTGGTGCGGCGAAGATTCGCGAGCAGTTGCACACCCCGCTTCCCGCCTTCGGCGGGCAGACGGCGTGGCAGGCACTGCGTTCGGCTCTGAAAGCAGGTGCCGATGAACTGATCGCCGAAGATCCGCGCATCATTGGCAAGGCGGACCGCAAAACAGGCACTGTGCAGACGCTCTCAGATATCCAGACTCCAGAGGAGAACGACCTTGCCGCCAGTTTCATTTTGGAGGAGGTGCGCCGCGTGGTGGAAAACCCGGACACCCGACTTCTTGCGAGCATTGCCGGCGGGCGCAAGACGATGGGCGCTCTTTTGCACGCTGCCGTCACTCTCATCGGAAGGGAGACGGACCGGCTTACGCATGTCCTCGTCAGTTCACCGTATGAGACCATGCCGGGTTTCTATTTCCCGAATCAGCCAGGTCCCGGGCTGAAGGACCGCGACGGGAAAGAGCACCCGCCCTCAAAGGCCATAGTGCAGCTTGCCGATGTGCCATTCGTGCCTCTGCGCAACCGCTTCAAGGACATAGCCGAAATGCCCGGCAGCTTCAACGGTCTGGTGCGAAAGTTTAGCAGTGAAATGAAGCGTGATGCTGAGCGTCTCCGCCGCATTGAGATCAGCTACCGGAAGAAATGCTTGTGGGTGGATGATCAGCCTGTGAAAATGCGGGTCAAGGCGCTGGCAGTTTTGCACTTCATGCTTTGGATGCAAGAGCGGGGCATAGTTGCTAAAGATCAACCCCAGGCCGCGGAAGGCATGAACGACTGGCTCAAGAAAGCCAAATTTATACCCGCAGGCACCAAACCGAACCGCATTTCCGAGGAAGAGCTTCGCCACGAACTCAGCCACCTGCGCTCATCCATGGAGTCAACTGGTTACGCGGTGCCGTTGCGCTCCTTCGTCTTTCCACCCTTCTGTCTTGAAATGCATGATGAGTAGAGTTGGACGACCTGATTTACGGTGTCTGGCCAAATGTCTTTATTGTTGAGGGGCGCGGCGGACATACCGCGACATCGCGCGGCAGGCAGAAGGAGTCGGCGTGGGCTTTTCTCTGCCCATGAACACTACCAGCATCTCGCAGAGCCAGCTTCACTCATCCCTCCCCGAAGCAGTCAACTATCACCTCAACAAGAACTGCAACTTCCGTTGCAAGGGGTGCTACGCCACTTTTGACGAAGACCCCTCCGGGCATGGCGTCATGCTGCCACGAGAGGAGATGTTCCGCATCGTGGAGGCCATCGCGGCGGCTCCGCTGCCTTCGGGTAAAACGGCGCGCAAGCTGACCTTTGCCGGTGGAGAGCCCACACTCTGCCGCTGGCTTCCGGAGTTGATCGCTCACGCGAAGTCGCTCGGCCTGGTGA
>JAYVZW010000020.1:0-8093 GCA_043783015.1 Verrucomicrobiota bacterium | reverse complement strand
TGCCGTGGCCCTGACCGGGCAGGAAGTCCTCACCCAGAACTCCGGCGACGCCGGTTTCGGAAGAGGCTTTGGCCAGGGCGGGGATGGCGGTGAAGCCTGCGGCCCCAAGAACAAGGGCGGAGACAATGGCGAGGGTGGATGTGATTTTCATGATAGATGATTTGTAGTTATTTGTTTTGTTTTCTGCCTGCGGAACAAGCCGCATACACAGGGAGAAATGCCGGAACAAGCCGCGCGGTTACAAAATTCTTCCGGCCAACGAAACTATTTTATCCGAGGATGCCCGCTGAGTTCAATGCGAAGCGTGCAACAGCCGTCCGATCAGGTCGGGATAAACTCCGACAAAGATAATGGCGACGACAAACAGAACCAGCAGGATTTGCGATCCTGCATTCAAGGACACGACAGGCGCGCCTGGTTGAGGCTCGGTATGCAGCGTGAGAATGATTTTGAAATAGTAGTAAAACCCGGCAGCAGCACCGATGATCGCGATCACCAGCGAGGCATAATTGCCATCCAGCGTTGCGGCAAAAAACACAAGGAACTTGCCCATGAAGCCGGCGGTCAGCGGCAAGCCAGCGAGCGCGGCTAGTGCCAGTGTGAGAGCGAATCCGATCTTAGGCGAGGTGCGCGCCAGTCCTTGGAATGATGCGATGTCCTCGCTGATTCCCTGCGCTCTCGCGGCAGCTAGAACGAGGAAGCAGATGAAGGTCATCGGCAGATATGTTGCCAGATAGAATGCGACAACCTCTGACGGCGTAAAGCCCAGTCCTGACGCATGGCAGGCCAGCGCGAGCAGAAGATAGCCCGCATGAGAGATGCTTGAATAAGCGAGCAATCGTTTGAAATTCGTCTGTGCGATGGCGGCGAGATTGCCGAAGAGAATCGTGGCGCAAGCGAGCACTAAGAGCATCTGCGTGACTTGGGGTGCGATGACGGAATGGGGAGCGAGAAAAGTCTGCACCACTCGTGTGAGCACTATGAAGCCAGCAGCCTTCGATCCCACAGAAAGGAATGCAGTCACTGGTGTGGGCGCGCCTTGATAGACATCGGGCACCCAAATTTGAAACGGCACAGCGGCGACCTTAAAGCCGAGTCCGGCAATCAAGAGCGCGGCAGCAAAGAGCAGCGGCACATTGCTGCCCTGCCAGTGGGTAATTTTGCCAGTAATGCCCTCCAGTGTCATCTGCCCGGTAAGTCCGTAGAGCCAGGCCATGCCATAGACGAGAAGGCCGGTGCTCAGCGCGCCAAGAATAAGATATTTTACTCCAGCCTCCAGCGAACCGGCACTGCGCCGCATGAAAGCGACGAGCACATAGAAACTCACCGTCACCAGTTCGAGCGAGACGAAAATGGTCACAAGATCGTTGGCCGAGGCCATGACCATCATGCCCAGGCAGACGAGCAGGGGCAGGGTGTAAAACTCACCCAGTCCCGCGTCCTTCGTGCGCTCAGGATTTGCGGAAACAAACTGGTTGATGACGGGCGCGTATTCGAGCGAAATCACGGTCACCGTCAGCGTGCTGAGCAAGGCCAGACCTTTATAAAAATAGGCCAGGTTGTCGAGCCGGTAGAACTCGCCCATCGATGTGGGCACCACTGCCGGAGGCGAAAAGATCAATGCGGCCAGCGCGGCGACGAGCAGGGCAATCACGACATGGGCGATGCTCTTGCGCGGCACCATGCTGAACGATTCCAGCAGCAACAGGAAAAGTGCGGAAACGCCGAGACTGAGTTCGATGGAAAGAGGTGACATGCTGCCAACGGTTATTTGAAATTCAGCGCCGCGAGTGAATCCTGGATCAGGTTTAGCAGCGTGGCGGGATGACAGCCGATCACCAGCAGAACGGCAGCCAGCAGGAACATCGGCACCCGCTGCGAGGTCGCAGGATCACTCATGAACAAACCCGTCGTGGCTTCGCCGAAGAAAATTTTCCGATAAGCCCGTAGCATGTAAACAGCGCTGATGATCACGCCCAGCAGGGAGAGAATGGTGGTGATGTGTAGCATGGTGAATCCCTTGTCCCACGCGAATGATTGGAAAGTGCCGAGGAAGACGAGCACTTCGCCGGCGAAATTCGCCAGTCCCGGGAGACCAATGGAGGCGAAGGTGGCGATGCCGAACACGACACCGAGGAAGGGTGCATTGGCCGCAAGCCCGCCGAGCTTGTCCATTTCGAGCGTGCTAAGATGATTGCGCAATTTGCCGCAGAGCATGAAGAGCAGCGCGATGGAAATGCCATGAGCAAACATGAGCACCAGTGCTCCGTTGACTCCAAGGGCATTACCGGCGGCGAGACCGAGGAAGATATAACCCATGTGCATCACGCTGGAGTTTGCCAGCATTTCATCGAGACGACGTTGATGCAGCGTCACGTAGCCAACGACAAGGATGTTGCCAAGAAGCATGAGCAGCAGCGCGTGTTGAATCCACGGCGTCTGCATGGCTCCGGGAAAAAGCGGCAGCGCGATACGAATAAGACCATACAAGCCGAACTTTTTCAGCACTCCGGCGTGGAGCATGGCGACCGGCGTGGGCGCGCTCGCATAAGCCGGTGCGGCCCAATCATGAACTGGGAACAAACTCACCAGCGTGCCGAAGCCCACCAGCAGAATGAAGAAGTTTAGGTTTACTAGAGCCTCGGTTTTGCAGTTAGATATTACCGGCTTGAGATCAGCCAGTGCGAACGTCAGGCCGGATTCAGGGCTGCACCACCAGACAACCCCGAGCAGTCCCGTCAAAAGCACCAAACTGCCGATGCCAAGATAGATCGTGATCTTCCAGGCGGCCGTCTTGCGATCACCATGACCATAGAGTGCGATCATGAGGAAGGTGGGGATCAGCGCGAGTTCGTGGAATGCGAAGATGAAGAAGATGTCCGTGCTGAGAAATGCGCCCAGCGCGCCCGCACTGATGAGCAGCGAGGCGATGTAATAAATGCGATCCTTGTCCACGATGCTCCATAGAGCCGCTGTGGTGACCAGCATGGTAAGCAGGGTCATCGCGAGACTGATGCCATCCGCACCGACTGCAAAATGAATGGCCGGATGATCGAGCACGAGATGCGAGCTTTTCCAGATCATGCCCCCGCCTGCCGAAGCATAGCCCCCGATCAAGCCCAAGGTGATCGCGAGATTAACCAGCGCAGCCGCAACCGCAGTGAACCGCGCGGGCGCGCCCAGCCAGATCGCGAGAGCCGCGATGATGGGGAGCAGGATGATGATGACGAGGGGGCTCACGGAGGAAAAGATGAATCAATGTTTTGCCGTCATGAACACGGCAAGGTAAACGGCCACGACCAGACCCAGGCCGAGCAGGAACGTGTAGCCCTGAAGACTGCCGGTCTGAAGGCGGCGGAACCATTTCCCAAAACCAGATGCAAGCGCGGCTGGAAGGCGGACCAACAGGCTTTCGACGAAGATTTTCTCCAGCGCAGTGACGATCCAGGCGCCGATATCCACGAAGACTTTCACCAGTAGCGCATAGAATTCATCAATGTAGAACTTGTTGGCCAGCACGGGAATGTTGAGCGGATCCTTGTCCTTGCCGAGATAGAGCTTGGTTGCTGTCAGCAAGCCGGTGAGCAGGGCGACGATGGAGCAGATCATCACGAACTGCCCCGCGCCATGTTCTTCATGCGGCATCATCGCCTGTAAGGGTCCCGCCAAAAAACCATAAGCAGAGAGAAGCGATGGAACGGCCAGCACCAGGAGGGGCAGAAGCATCACCAGAGGCGCCTCGCGCGCATGTCCGGTCCCCTCGCCTCTCGGCTTGCCAAGGAACACGACGATGACCATCCGCGTCATGTAGAACGCGGTGAGCGCCGCCGTGAAGACGGCCATGCCAAAGAGCAACGTGTTGTGGCTGTGGTAGGCCGCTGCGAGAATCCCCTCTTTACTGAAGAATCCGCTGGTGAGTGGCACACCCATGAGCGCGGCGGTCCCGGCGGCAAAAGTCAGGAAGGTCAGGGGCATGGATTTTCGCAAGCCACCCATCTTCCACATATCCTGCTCGTGATGGCAGGCATAAATTATCGCGCCCGCACCGAGGAAAAGCAGAGCCTTGAAAAAAGCGTGCGTGTAAAGATGGAACATTCCTTCATGCGGCGCGCTGAGCCCCATGGCCATGACCATGTATCCGAGCTGCGAGAGCGTGGAATAGGCGAGGACTTTCTTGATGTCGTTCTGCTGCACGGCCATCAGCGCCGCCATGAGCGCGGTGATGCCGCCCGTCCAGGCGATGAACGTGGCCGCAGTGCCGCCCTCGATGAAAAGGAAATGTGTGCGGGCCAGCATATACACACCGGCCGCCACCATGGTCGCGGCATGAATGAGCGCGGAGACCGGCGTGGGGCCTTCCATGGCATCCGGCAGCCAGACATGCAGCGGGACTTGTGCGCTCTTGCCCATCGCACCGAGGAAAATGCCGAGCGCGGCAATGGTCAGCAAAGCGGGCGCGTGCTCGATGAGGAAAGGAACTTTCGCAGTTATGTCGGCAAAGCGCGTGCTCTGGCAGACTCCGAACAGAATCAGGATGCCCGCCATGAAACCGAAATCGCCGATGCGATTGGTGATGAACGCCTTTTTCGCGGCCTCACACGCCGATGCTTTTTTGAACCAATGACCGATGAGCAGATAGGAGCTCAAGCCCACCAGCTCCCAGAAGATGAACATCATCAGGAGATTGTCCGCCAGCACGATTCCGGTCATGGAGAACATGAAGAGTGACAGCGCGCCGAAGTAGCGGGCTTTCGCATCGTCATCCTTCATGTAACCGAGCGAGAAAATGTGCACCAGCATCCCGACGAATGTCACAATGAACATCATGCCCTTGCTTTGTTGGTCGATCACGAAACTGATGTTGGCCGAGATCACTCCGGTGGCGGTCTTCACACTGAAGAAGGAAAAGAGCGGCAGCTCCACCGCGTCCTTCGCCCCGAGCAGCATCAGGCTGCATCCGAAGATGGTAATCGCCACCAGTGTGGACAACAGATGCGCGATGTTTTTCAGCGCCCCGTGGAACAACAGGATCACCAATGCCGATGCCAGCGGCAGCAGCAGCATGATTCCTGGGAGGGTGAGCGGGTTCATCAAATTCAACGGGTTAACCTTTCATCTTCTCCACGGCACTGACGTTCACGCTGTGTTTCGCGCGGTAGAGGGCAACGATGATCGCGAGCCCGACCGCGACCTCGGCGGCAGCGACTGTAATGGTGAAGAACACCAGGGCCTGCGCGTTATAGTCTGGGAGTCCGTCAGTGATGTGAAACCGCGAGAAGGCGACGAGCGTCAGATTGGCCGCGCTGAGCATCATCTCCAGACACATGTAAATCGTGATGATATTCCGCCGCACAACCACACCGGCAAGGCCGATGGCAAAAAGCAGCCCGGCGACGAAGAGGTAATGGTTCAGGGTGATCATTGGGAAAGTTTCAAGATTCAAGGATCAAAATTCAATGAAGGATCAAGGCGCAAGGTTGAAACTTTTGCTTGGACGAAATTACCGGGGCAATCGTGATGGCCCCTATTTTGAAATTTGAAGCTTGATGTTTCATTGATACTTGAATCATGAGGTTTGAATATTTTCGCTAGTTCACTTCCCGTTTGCTCATGATGACCACGCCGATGGTCCCCACCAGCAGCAGCGCGCCGATGAGTTGAATTTGATAGCCATAACGATGGAACAGCGTCACGCCCACCAGCTTGGTGTCTGGCAGTTCGCCATTCTGCAAATCGGTCTTGATAGTCTCGACCTTCTGTTTTTTCACGGCCGCCGCGAATTGCACGGGCGCGTCCTTGAGCGTCTTGGTGCCGTCTTCGTGTTTGCCCAGGATGATCGCGAGCTGCACGATGAAAATCAGCGCCAGAGTGATGCCGCCGATGACGGCGGGCGCGTTGATTTTGCGATGCTCTTCAGCTTTGATATCGAGCAGCATGATGATGAAAAGAAACAAGACCATCACCGCACCGGCATAGACCAGAATCTGGATGACGCCGATGAAGTAGGCGTCGAGGCTGACGAATAAGGCCGCCAGCCCGAGGAAACTCACCACCAGTGAAAGCGCACTGGCCACCGGATTACGGCACACCACCACCATCACACCGAAGATCAGCGTGATGAAGGAGAAAATGTAGAACAGCGCGGCGGGCATCAGTCGATTGCGGATTGCGGATTGCGGATTGCCGATTGAAATGCAGAAAGAGCATGGCCGACACCCGGCGGCACCGGTATGCCCAATCTGAAATCCGAAATCTGAAATCCGAAATTCATTTAAGTTCGTTCCACTTGTTGACGAGTCCCGTGCGCACGCCGCCGATCTCGTAAAGTTTCTTTTTGTCGTGAACCATTTCGGCGCGACTGATGCCGGTGATGGCATAATCTTTTCGCAAGTAGATGGCCTGCTCGGGGCAGACTTCCTCGCACATGCCGCAGTAGATGCAGCGGATCATGTCGATGTTGAATTCTTTCGGGCGCTTCTCCACCTTGGCCCAAGGGTCGCTGCTGGGAATTTCCTCAGGCGTGATTGTAATCGCACGTGGCGGGCAGATGAATTCGCAAAGCTGACAAGCTACGCATCGCTCACGGTCGTGCTCGTCCGTCACCAGCGCGGGCGCTCCGCGATAATGCTCGGGCAGGTTGGCGTCCCATTTCTGCTCAGGATACTGCATGGTCACATGCGTCTTCCCGCGCAGCATCTTGATGGCGTGTCCGAGGGTAATGCGCAGCCCGTTGTAGAGCGTGGATATGAACCAGCGCTCGTGCCATTTCAGTTTGGGGCGTTGAACAACAATGGTGGCCATGCGCTATTTTAGAGGGGGAAATACATCATGAGCACTGCCGTGAGGATCACGTTGGCGAGCGCCAGTTCAAAAAACACCAGCCAGCCCAGTTTCATGAGCTGGTCATAACGGAAGCGCGGCAACGTCCAGCGCACCCATATGAAGAAAATGATGAAGCACACGACCTTGGTGAGGAAGCACGCGATATGAACGAGGCCGAGCCAGAATGGAGTGGCCCCTGCGTGATAGGTGAGCGTGATACCAGTCCATTTTTCCAGCAGCCCACCAAACGGAATGCTCCAGCCGCCAAGGAAAAGCGTCACCACCAGGCCGGAACCGACAATCATCGCGGCGTATTCGCCAAGGAAGAACAAGGCGAATTTCATCGAGCTGTATTCGGTGTGATAACCGGCGACGAGTTCGGTTTCGCATTCCGGCAAATCAAACGGCGCGCGATTGGTCTCGGCGAACATCGAGATCACAAAGATCACAAACGAGATGAAAATCGGGATCAGCAACACCCATCGGCCCACGGTGAGGCCCTTGCCCCAGAAAGGCAGGAGGAGCCAGCCGTTCGCATCCTGATACTGCGCAATCTTTGAAAGGTTGAGGTCGCCAAAAATCATGAGCACCGGGATGATCGAAAGTCCCAACGCAATCTCATAGGAGATCATTTGCGAGGAACTGCGCACCCCACCAAGGAACGGATATTTGGAGTTCGATGACCAGCCCGCGAGGACAATGCCATACACGCCGAGTGAGGCGATGGCGAAGGTGTAGAGCGGCCCCACTCCGATGTCCGCAATGACCATCTTGATTGGCTTGTGCAACCAGTCACCGCTGATGCCAAAACGGCCAAGCCAGTCGAAATTCAATTCGCTGCCGAATGGCACCACTGCCGCAGTCAATAGCGCGGGCACCATCGTGAGACAAGGCGCGAGCCAATAGTAAAATTTGTTCACGTGACCGGGCGTGAAGTCTTCCTTGAGGATGAACTTCAAGCCGTCCGCCATCGGCTGAAGCAGTCCCGCGAATGGCAGGTCGCGCTTGAAACCGAAGAGCGTAAGGGGAATGCCTGTGCGATTCGGGCCAACGCGATCCTGAATGATCGCGCTCACGCGACGCTCGGCATACACCGAGTAGGCCACCATGGGCAGGATGACCATGAACGAGAAAAACACAATCTTCACCGCCGAGGCGATGATGAATGCGAGATTGATGCTGTCGAGGAAGTTGCCCATGATTCAGCCGACGATGATTCCCTTTTGCTTGCGCTCCGCCTCGCGTTCGAGGATCGGCACGCGTTCGTTGGT
>JAYVZW010000019.1:0-2705 GCA_043783015.1 Verrucomicrobiota bacterium | reverse complement strand
TGACCGCGCGGGGCACTCTGTGCAATGCAGACGTGTGAGCTTGCAATCCTGCCCGGCCCGCCGAACAATCCGCGCCCATGCTATCCGAAGCCGAACTGCTCGAACTCACCCGCCATGTCTTGACGCAATGGCCTGCGCCCGCCCGGCTCTCGGCCATTGTGAAGGGCGGTTCCGACCGCCATTACTACCGCGTGCAGTTTGAGGATCCGGCCAGCCCCACCGTCATCCTCATGGCCTATACGCTGGCGCGCGCCGACAATCCGCGCTTTGTCCCGGCCACCGGGCGCTTGAAAAAGCTCGGCGTGCGCGTGCCGGCCATTTACGCAAACGACACCCAGAATCTCCTGGTCTGGCTGGAGGACCTGGGCGGCATAGACTTGCACACCATCCGGAATGAATCATGGGAAACGCGCCGCCCCATTTACGAAGACGCGTTGCGCGAAGCCGCGAAGCTGCACGCCGTAAACGCCGCCGCGCTCACCCAGTCCGACCTTGCGGAAATGGAATTGTGTTTCGATGAAAAGCTCTATGAATGGGAGCAAAATTACTTCCTCAGCCATTATGTTCGCGACATGCGTCAGCAAGATACCACCAGCGCGTCCCTGAATGGCGCGCACGCTGCGCTGCGCCAGCTTCAGGTCCATCTCGCCTCGCTCCCGCGTGGTCTGGTGCATCGCGATTTCCAAAGCCAGAACATCCTAATCCGTAACAACGCAGCCTGGCTCATCGACTATCAGGGCACCCGACCCGGACTGGCCGAGTATGATCTGGCCTCCCTGCTGCTCGATCCCTATGTGAACCTCACCGAAGAAGAGAGAAATCACCTTCTCTCATGGTATGCCAAACACACCTCGCGCGATCTGGCCGCGCTTCGTGAGACCTATTACCTCTGCGCGGCGCAACGTCTGATGCAGGCCATCGGGGCTTATGCCAATCTCAGCCGCAATCTTGGGAAACCCCAGTTCGCACAACACATTCCCGTCGCTTTGTCGCGGCTCTCCGCTGTGTGCGCGGCGCATCCGATGCTGCAACCCTTGCTGAGTTTTGCCGAACCCGACTGATCATCCGATGGCCAACGCCGAATATCCAGCCCCCATCCAGCAGCTCATGCTGTTGTTGAAGTCACTGCCCGGACTCGGCCCGCGCAGCGCGGAACGGCTTGTGCTCTGGCTCATGGGTCGTGGTGCCGACCGGGTCCCGGAACTGGCGGATGCTCTCGCGCAATTGCGCACGCGTGTTTCAGAATGTCCCGACTGCGGATTCTTCATGGAGCGCGAAACCGCCTGCCTGTTTTGCCAAAACGAAAAGCGCAATGCAAAATTGATCTGCGTCGTCGAGTCTGCCGCTGATGTGCTTCGCCTGGAACGCAGCGGCGCGTATGCCGGACTCTATCACGTGCTCGGCGGCAAACTCTCGCCGCTGGACAACGTCACTCCTTCCGACCTGCGCATTGAAGACCTTCTCCGTCGCGTGAAAGAACATCCGCCGGAAGAAGTCATCATCGCCCTGAGTTCCGATGTCGAGGGTGAATCGACCGCGCACTATCTCGCCGACCTCTTGCGCGCCTCGGGGGCCAGAGTCACACGCTTGGCGCAAGGCATGCCCGCCGGTGGCGGCTTGGAACATGTGGATGAACTGACCCTCCATCAGGCGCTCAGCGGACGACGCTTGCTGGCGGAGTAAAAAATGTGCAAATTTAGAGCCAGTGAAAACGCCACCGCTTCCAAACCTTCCGGAAGATAGGATGTGCGAAACTTGACGAACACCACACCTGATCCTGAGCCCTGCGCGTTGCTTTTAACATCACTTCGACGACTTGCGGAGGAATAACCAGACCGCTCCACCAGTTGCGACGATAACCACCAAAAGCCAGACAAACCATTTGCGAGTCGTAGGTTCTATTGTGACACCCGATGTTAAGTTATCTTTTGGAAATGTGGTTGCAGGGTTGGGTATGGATCGAACTGATGAACGCTCGGAAGTCGATTGAGGGCTGGTCTTTGCTGACTCCCCTTTGTTCTTCGTCCACGGATAAATCTCCGAGAACTCAATCTGACTTTCTATCATATCTGCTGTTTTCCGATGAAACGAAGCAAGGTCAGCTTGATCTGGCGGGAGCTGATTTGCTAGCTCACGTATGCGAGCGGCGTCGCTACGATCACCATGTCCACTCAAAAATGTGACGATTGCTTGCTGTAGTTTTTCACTGCGAACCGTAACCACCGACGCCAGGTTGCTCCTTGCCCAATTTGTCATATCTTTGATTGGAATCGCCGCGCTATAAGCTAATCCAATAGCGTTTGCCCAATCTGACTTTTGAGATGGTTCATTAAGCACCCTCCAAATTGCAATCTTAACCTCCTCACGCGAACCTCGCTTCAAAACATCATCCCAAAGCTCATCCCGGGTTGGTGAGATTAGCTCATTGGTGGAATGCTTCAAAAGCTTCTCAAACGCAGTTTGAAAGTCAGCACCTGCGCCCGACTGAGCCGCTGACTCTCGCAACTGAACGAGAAACAGTGCCAGACAAACGAACATGCAGAGTTTATTCATGGCTTGATGGATTTAAGAAACGAAACGGGTTGCTCAAAAATATTCTTATCTTCGGCTGGTGAGAAGCGCTTCATAAGAAGCGGAAGATAATCTGCTCTACTGATTAACAAGCGATGAAACGGGTAAGCAGTGCCTCCTCCAACTGCTGCACC
>JAYVZW010000018.1:0-2711 GCA_043783015.1 Verrucomicrobiota bacterium | reverse complement strand
CATTCCCTGCAAGGCACGCGCGCACTGCTCATGAGGCCGAAAGGATGGATTACTACCATTGATTTCAATCTCGCTGATGGTCAATTCCAGATTTAACCTTGCGGATTCTGTGGCTGCCTTAAGCTCTCTCAAACTTGGCTTGTTCGCAGCTTGGGTATCCGTGTAAGTGCCAATGATTGCATGCGCCGTCTCGCTGGATGAAAAATCGAATCCAGCCTCCAACAAGTCCGCCTGCACTGCGGTGATCAACGCGTTTTCGTGTGAAGGGTCACTGCCGTCCCACTCTGGATGCTCCTCGCATTTTAGCTCTAGAAGTGCTTTTGCAAGTTTGCATATTTCTTCGTCAGTCGCGGGAAAAATGCGTGCAATATGCGATTTGATTTCGTTCCGATGAATTTCGCTTCGTGCCGCTTCAAATTCTTGCTCAACTTGTGCAAATTCTTCAAGCGAGGGCATCAACCCATTTTTTCCCATCGCAGCGCCCCATTCGGCGTAGGACACGCTGCCATGATCCACCCATATTGTTACATACAACCACAAAGGGCTCTCTTGCCATTTATCTTCAATATTTTTCATGCGCTTCCTAGCCGATCACGGACTCTCCCGCCCATTAGAGCCGCCCGCCCCTACTATCAAGGTCTGAATGCTCCATGAAGGCATTCAGCGCGCCTTCCATCAATCCCCGTCAAACGGCGACGGCTCAAGCCCTATCAGCCCGTCCTCGCGCCGCCGCAAGATGTCAGAGAAGCGCCCGCCTTGAAGTTTCAAGGCATCGTAGGCCGCGCTCCGCTTCACGCTTGCAACTTCCATCAGCCGCGCCGCTGCGTCCTTCGTCGCCAGCCAGGTCTCGCCGCCGTCGAAGACTTCGCGCACGTCATCCTCTGAAACTCTCGGCTCGCGGTTCTCCTTCTTCCCCGCGTTGCCGTCTGTCCATTCGCTCCATTCAAAATTAGGAATCTCCGCGAGCGTGCTGGTGTCATCCAGCCGCATTGCGGTTCGCACGCCCTCGCTCTCGCCGGAATCACTGCACTTCAAGCACACGCTCACAACGCGGCGCTCTGTGAGTTCATCAGTCACACGCCCGATAAAGAGGATGCAACGGCTTCGGCGCTGCAAAGTCTGGTGTCCCGAAATCATGTGAAGCAAGCCGCGCCCGCCCTTGTCCCCGTCCTTCGGTTTCCTCGCGTGATGGATTAGCAACACTGCCACCTTCCACGGCAAGCCATGCAGTGCCGTGTTGAGCATCGCAAAGAAGCCGTTGAAGTCCTTTGCCATTTCGTCGCCTGCGAAGTTTGAAACCGTGTCCAGAATTACCAAACGGATGTTTTTCGCCGTGATCGTCTGCCGCAGCTCCGCCACCATGCGCGGATCGCCAAGACTCCACACCCCAGGAATATCCGTGGCGTGAATGTAGTCGCCTGCATCCGGTGGCAGTTTCATTTTCTGAATCTGTGATTTCAAGCGCCGCCGCCCGTTCTCGCAGTTCACCCATAGCGAAGCAAAGCGAGACTTCACATCGAAGCCAAGCCAGCGCCCGCTTCCCCATGCGCCGCATCCCATCAGATGCCCGATTGCGAAGCCCTTGAAACTTCCCGGCGCTCCAAAGAGAAGCGTGATGCCTCCTGCTTCAATCACACCGTCGCCGCACAGTAGGCTTTCCGGCGTGTGCTCGTAGCTCAAGATTTCCTCAAGGGTTAGAACATTCAGCACAGATGGCGCGCCCTTGCGCTCTCCGTCCGTCCGTCCGGCTTCCCTCCCTATGGGTTCTTGGATGGATGGACGGCTCCCGTTGCCTGCTCTGCTTGCTGGCATGTCTTCGGTCGCCGCTAGCAATCCGGTCTTGAGCGCGCCCTTGCCTAGCAAGGTGCGTGCATCGCTCAGGTCTTTTGGTTTCTGTCCGTTCTCGTTATTCATTTCGTCATTAATTTTTTAAAGTTCAAAGTCCGCACGCTCGCCGCCGTGCCTTCCAGCATCCGCGCCACGCGCTCCGTCGCCGCGTGTCCGGCCTTGTCGTCATCCAGTGCCAGAATCACGCCCTGCCCCGCAAAGAGCGGAAGCCAGCCAGCCGCGAACGTGCTGGCGCTCGGCAGCGCGACGACGTGCGTTTTGCCGTCGTCCTCGCATCCGTCATCAATCGCCGTGATCGCGTCCGTCTCGCCCTCGCAAACAACAACCGTGCGCGATTTGTCCGCGTCATTTTGGATCCCTCGCAACAAGCACGCACGCCACAAAGACGGCTTGCCAATATGCCACCAGATGCGGCGCTCTCCGTTCGGCTCGCGCCGCCGCAGCTTCACGCCAGAATCAAAGATAAACGCCAGCGCTCCGTGCTCATCATTCCAGCCCAGGCACGGCTCATGCGCGAGATTGCGCACTGTCTCCGCAGTCCATCCCCGCGCCTTCGCGATGCGCTCGCACAGTTCGCAGTCTTCGGCAAGGCGCGCCGCCATCGCGACGGCTTGCGCCAGTTCCTCCTTGCTCATTCGATATTCCGGCGCGGCCTCAGTCTTCACCGTGTGCGCATCCGGCTTCGTGTGCTGCACGGCACGCGCTGGCATTGCATCACTCGCGGAATCAATGCCTAGTCGTTGCTCAATCCAGCGCACGGCTTCTGCAAAGTCACAAGCCAGCGCCTTCGCCACGAAATCGAAGACTCGCCCCGCTTCATCAGAAGCGAAATCACGCCATCGCCGGCCATTGTCGAAAATCGA
>JAYVZW010000017.1:0-2712 GCA_043783015.1 Verrucomicrobiota bacterium | reverse complement strand
TCAGGGAATCGCGAGCGGGGTCGGGCCAGAAAACCAGATAGAAGGGTTTTTCCTCCGCGACCTTGAAACGGTCGATGGAGGTGGCGCCTTCCACCACGGCCTTGCGGCTTTGACGCTCAAAGGAAACGATGGGAGGGAACCAGGAATCAGTGCCGTCACCGGAGAGGCGGTAGATGCCGTCGTAATATGAAGTGAGCGAGCCGTTCACATAACGGCGCAAGGTGATGTAGTTGCCCAGCGTGGTGAGAGGGTTGTTGGGATCCTTCGCCGTGACGATGTCAAAATCATAGAGCGCGATCAAGGGCATGGCGGCCCAGTTGTTGGAATAGCCGAGCATGAAAATGCTGAAGCACGGGGCCGAGGAAGGATAGTTTCTGAAGCTGACGAAGGTGGTGGAGGCCGCCGTGTAAAGTGTTCCCAGATAGGAACGGAAGG
Organism: Verrucomicrobiota bacterium; assembly: GCA_043783015.1. GTDB lineage: Bacteria > Verrucomicrobiota > Verrucomicrobiia > Verrucomicrobiales > Verrucomicrobiaceae > VFKE01. The sequence goes on along the minus strand of JAYVZW010000017.1, from coordinate 2,277 downwards.
CGTCCGGGGTATCCAGCACGGTTCCCGCAGGCGGTGAGGGGATGCTGCCCGGACGGATGGTGTTGTAGTTGCCAGTGTTGCGCGCGAGGCAGAAGACCGCGACCGATTGAGCAATGTCTGCGTTGAACAATTCCCGCATGGCCTCAGCGCGGGCGATGGCGTCGAAGTTGGGCATCACGACGGTGCCCAGGCTGGTGCCGGTCTGGCCGGGATAGAAATTGGCGATGGCACCGTTGGGCAGGGTGACGGCAACCACCTGGGCGTATTGGCGCGGCGCAGCCGAAACGGCGTAGGCGGTGAGCGCGGCAATGCCCACGACCACTGCGGCTATCGCGCTGGCCATGAGCATTTCTACGGATGTGAATCCGGCGTTGAACCGCGTATTTTTCAATTTTGCGCCTCCTCAAGTTTTGCGAGATTTTTAAGCATCCAGACCGCCCGATCCCACTCCGCCGGCTGGTCCGCTTTGGATTCGGAGGGTGCAGGCGGGGTTATTGCCTGGGGCGTGGTGCCGTCGGCTGGAGCGGTGACTACTTGTTTTTCCGGGGTCGCGTTTTTTCGCGTATCTGGGTTGGCGGGATTGCTGGTGATGGTGGAGAAAGCCTGCACGCCCATGGCCACGGTGTTTTCTACGGCCTTGGTCTTGCCTTTGGCGACGGTTTTATCTGCCGGAATTCGGCCATGGAGAACGTAACGCACGGAAGGATCGAGATCGACTGGCAGCGTGAGAAGTCGCGCCGGAAGCGTGGAGTTCTTTTTCTCGATCCAGACTAAAGTGATGGCCTGGCGGGTGATCTTGCTGACTTTCAGATTGAGTGTCTGGTCAGGGATGATCACGGGCACGGTCTGGCCTTCTTCCAGCGCCATGTCGCCAAGCATCACCCGGATGCCATTGGGTCCGGGAGAGAAGCCGGAGACGTGAAGCTTGCTGAGGTGCTCCCGGATCATGTTTTCCTGCGTCGTGCCCTTGTTGGCGGACTGGTTCAGTTCGTTTTCATTTTTCCCAAATGGATTGCGTTCTCCGGCTTTGACGGCTTCTGCCGTTTTGTCATCGGGGAGGATGAGGGCGTATTTGATGGCGATATTTTTATCACCCTGCTGAGGCGGCGCGTTCGGCAGGAAGTCGCTCGGTCCCACGGCCTGGCCGCGCAGGATGGCGGCAGGTAACAGGGGCAGGCAGATGAGAAGGGTGCGCAGGAATATTTTCATGGTGTCGGTCCTGATGAATTAACTCTTTTTCGGTTCCTCAACCTCGGCGTCGAGGTTGAAGATTGGGATGTCGAAGCGGATTTCGAGATTGAGCTGGCGGCCGTTTTCGCCCTGTTTCAACCGGCAGGTGTTTACCCGGATGATAGGAATTTTGCGCTCCAGTTCGCCAAGCCAGTTCAGGGTTTTGGCGTATTCGTCCTGGAGAACGAGGGTGCCCTGAAGCGTTTTTGGGATGAAGAGGTTTGTCTTGTTGTCCTTGATCTCGAATTTTTGCGAGATGGTAAGGATGCCGCTGTTGCGCAGAATGCTCATGAGCTGGTTTTCGGCCTCCTGACCGGTGCGAATGCGCTCGATGACGGGCCGCCATTTGATGAGGAACTGGCGCAGATCTTCCGTGTTGAACTTGGTGTTCTCCAGCTTGATGCCGGCGGATTTGCTGGCGGATTCCGCCATCACACAGTCGCTCTCCGCATTGGTGGCCTCAAGGCTTCGGGCGCTGGTTTTTTGAGCCATGATCTGGCTGCAATACACGATGCCGGCGACGATCATGACCAGGATCATGCAGGCTGCTTTGTTTCCGTTCATGGCTAGTAAGGGGTGGTGGGTGGATGGTTTTGGGTGGCGTCAAAGTTGCTGGAAGACGAGCATGGTTTTGAATTCCAGGGTTTCGCCGTTCTTGAGCTGCTGGCTGTTGTAGGGCCGGTAATTCAAGTTTTGCAGTCCGGTCTGGATGCGCGAGACCTCATCCATGCTGCCGTTGTTGATGCGCACGTTCAGATTGATCTGCGCCGGGATGTCCAGGCTGCGCTCGAAGTTCATGTCCGAAAGCGTGATTTCCGGCGGGACGCTGCGGATGATGGCAATGGAAATGGGTTGTAGGGTGCGGGTTCCCTCGATCCACTGGGCCAGCTTCTCGGCTTTGGTCTTTTCCTTCTCCACGGCGTGCTCTTGTGTCTCAAGCTGGGCCTTGCTGGATTCGTGTTCCGCCTGCTGTTGCTTGAACGAGTCGCGTTTCATGGTCGCGTCGCGGTAGCGGACATAGGCGGAGATGTTGAGGAAAATTCCGCC
>JAYVZW010000016.1:0-8168 GCA_043783015.1 Verrucomicrobiota bacterium | reverse complement strand
CAGATGGATCAATCAATTTCGCCGTGACAAAAATCATCAGGTTTCGTTTGAAGTGATCCTGTGATTTGTTTTGGAACAAACGACCCACGATGGGGAGGTCACCAAGAATCGGCACCTTGTCAGCAACTTCTTGAACATCCTCACGAATCAAACCGCCCATGGCCACGGTTTGTCCATCATACACGGTAACAGCCGTGGTGATTTTTCTGACAGAGAAAACTGGTTGAGGAATTCTGTTTTCCGTGAGAATGACGGGGACAGGATTGCCCAAGGCATCAGTGGCGGGAATTTGGATCGGGCTGCCGTAATTGATGAATCCTTCAAATTCCGTGACTTCAGGGGCAAGATTGAGGTCAATCGTGAAACCGTCTGGACCAATCACGGGATCCACTTCCATTCTCACTCCAACAGGGCGCATCGTGAAAGCAGTAGGGGTCGTGGGAGTAACGGGGATATTGGTAATGGTAGTGGTTCCAATGCCGCCACCACCGCCGTTGCCGCCACCGACATTGGTCGGGATTTGCGGGGGGTTAAATTCAGTTGGGTAAATGAATTCACGCACCACCTCAATGTTGGCACGTTGTCCGGAGCGAGTGGTCACGCTGGGTGCGGTCATCAAATCCACACCTTTCTTCTGGCTAAGCGCACGTATGACAAGCTGAAACTGAGGATCGGTAAATACTCCGGAAAGTGCAAACACTCCCGGAGTCGGAGCCACCGACGTAGTTGCACCCGAAAGCAAGCCATCGATAGCATTGGGCGTGATCGCCGCGCTACCCGACCGATTGCCCGCAGTCACAGGAAAACTCCCCACCGGGGAACCAACGCCGGGCAACAAGAAGGGATAATTGCCCGCCACTTGGGGGCCGTTCAAACTGTTGCCACCGTTGGCTGGACCACCGCCGCCAAAGAGACCTTTGCTTCCACCAGCGTTAAACTGTCCCAGCAGCCAGTCAAAGCCAAGCTCGTCGGTGTTGCGCTGGGAAACTTCCACAAATTTGGTGGTGATGTAAATCTGCTGGGGAACGTTTTTGTTCAGGGAGTCCACAAAGTTCTCAACAGCATCGAGGGCGGGCTGGGTGTTCTTGACAATGAGCTGGGATGTGGCCGCAATGAAAACGGCGGATGATCCTTCAGGAAATGGAATGCCATTGGCCTTCAAAATTTCCAGCGCATTACCCCTGCCACCAAGCAGTGCTGGCGCACCGCCTGCTGCGCCACCGGTGGGTTTTGCAAACGGATCAATCGGAGCTGCAGGAGCACCTGCACCACCACCAGCAGCAGCGTCGCCACCACCCATGCTGAGGAAAGCCGGCGGCACCTTGAATGTGCGGCTGTATTGCTCGGTATTGGTATCCGAAACTGGAACCACGAGCACGGCATAAGGCTCGATCTTGTATTTCATTCCGGCAAGTTCCGTGATGTAGCGGAGGGCCTCCACCATGGGGACGTCATGCAAATCCAAGCTGATCATGGCCGTGGATGGCGCCGCACCCGGCTTGAGGATGAGATTCACACCGCGTTTGGTTGGATCGCGTTCTACGGTATCAAGGTCCTTGCTCTTGATGCGGAGGAACTCGATGGCCTCGTCAATGCTGGCTCCTTGGAACTGAACCGTGGGGAAAATGATGCGCTGCATCTTCTCGGTGTAGTAGCGGGTGACATTGACCGCGCTGTTAGAGTCGGCACCACCCAGATTTTCAAATTTCAAGGGAACCTGGTCCTCCCATGCCTTGTTCACATCGTTCAACATTTTGGCGCGCGTGTGGTCACGGGCTGTTTCGTAGTAATTGGCTTTTTCCTGCTCCACTTTTTCCATGTTGCGACGGGCGGCGCTGTTATATTTGTCAATTCGCAGAACATCCTGATAGCTCTTGTTGGCCGCATCGTGATCACCGAGATTCTCAAAGCTTGACCCCATTCTCAGGTTGCGATTCACATCCTCGACGTTTTTGACATGCTCCGGAGTGAGGGCGGGCTCATAGCGCTCTGGATCATCGAGTTGTTTAAGAAGTGTTTTCGAACCCAGATGGTCGGCATTACGGGAAAGAGATTCGTTGAGGAGCGCCTTGGCATCGGCATAGCGTCCGTTTTTGGCCCGCTGTCTGGCGAGGGCAACGGATGCATCACAATATTTAGCCGTGGCAAGATCCCGCCAGGCCTGGGTCGCTGGAGCTTCCGGAAGAAGGTCGATCGCAGTTTTGTATTCATTCAACGCCCCTTCAGGGTCGCCGTCCGCGAGGAGTCTGTCGCCCTTGTTGATCGCGTTTTGAGCCTCCTGCACGCGCTGCAAGCGACGGGAAATTTCACGGTCAGCAATGCCCGATGTTGTGCCCATGCCACCTCCGCCACTGCCTGATCCCACTCCAACACCAGCAATGCCAGTTGAACTGGCGAGCGCAAGGGCTGAGGCAAAAAGAACCGCGTGTGTCTTGTGTTTGGTGAAGCGGTGAATGATTGTCATATGCGGGAGTTTTTATGAACCGTGGTGCTGGCGGTTATGTAATGATGGGTTGGAAATGGGATCATCACCATGACTGACGGGCAAGATTTCTGATCTTTGCACATCAATGATGCTGACGGGAGTTGTTCAGCCTTTTTTAATGATGATTTCTTTTTCTGTGTTTCCGGTTGAAGAGTTGACGGCCGAGATTACCGCATTTTCCTCCTGAATGTCAATGACTTTGTAAGTTGTGTCAGGCTGGATGGAAATTCGGAAGGGATCACCCTTTTTGACATCAAACGCCTCCCTAATGCCCTTGAGCCTGAACTCGATCTTGGCCTCGTATTCCGCGAGATCGACCGCGACATCCTTCACAAGGGTTATTTTCTTTTTAGTCAGGTTATCCATGATCGACAGTTCTGACATGTCCTTTTCTCCAGTCTTGGGATCAGGGACCATTTTTTTCTCAAATTTTTCGACTATGAAACGGTCACCAATTCCGAAGCGCTTCCCCTCCTCGACAAACCAGCCTTTTCTCTTATTATCCGGCGTGGTGACCGATACCTGATATGGGGGGCTGGACGATCTGAGAACCACGAGGTAGTTGCGCGCCACACGCTGAACCAGGAACAACCTATCCGTGAAGGGCGGATGGCTGTTGGCATCTCTGGGGTTGGTGCCCTTGACGAATTCCTCGCCGTTGGGGTAGCCATCGCCGTCGGCGTCAAGTTCCCCAATGTTCGGGATGAGATAGGCCGCGACGCCGTTGACCGGAGGGAGGTTGTATTTGCGGAACCACTCGTTGGTGATGGGTGGTCTGATCTGGGGTTGTTCCAGAAACATGTCGATCGGTTGCTCTTGCTGGTCGCTTTTCAGAACCAGCAGAACGGCCTTGAAGAGCGGCACCGGCTTGTTGTTGCGCACCGGTGGGATCCAGTTCTTGTTGTCGGCTGCCGCCAGTGCGGTGGCTTCTTCCAGACTTTTTACCGGGATGATACCTTCATACGCTTTAGGCGTGGTGGACCTGAGCGCCAGTGTCTGGGGGAAGTTCCCCCGGACGTAGATGAACCAAACCCCGCCCGCCAATGCCGCCAGTGCCATGACGATCAGGATGATGCGCTCGTAGTTGCTATTGCCTTTTTGCATGATTTCGAAAATTATGATTCCATCATTTCACATTCTTGCCGGCATCACCGCTCGCGGAAACGAATGTAGTCGATTTCCATATAAACCTTCAATTCCTCCCCGCCCATGATGGTAACGGCGTCCGGGGGCAGAGAGGCCGGCGAATCTGAGGAAATAGCCACCGCTCCCGGTTTTTTTGGGGCATCCAACGGTGTGGGGGGAACGGCTTTCAATAAATTCTTAACCTCATCCTTGCTGGCGCCCTCCTGTTTCTCATTCTCCACGCGCATCAACCGCACGGCTAGGAAGTGAGGCATGGAGGCGGGGTTGCTCAGCACATTCATGACGTTGCGCAGTGGATCCTGATCGCAGGAAAAGACGCAAGTGATGGTATAACGGTCCAACACCTGCTCCGCAGAAGCATCAGCCGGAACTTTGATGCCGGCTGGCGCAGGAGGGGCTGATTGATCGTTCTTCCCGGCACCTTTCTCTCCCGGCAACGTGGTGCGCTTGATGCTGTCGAGCGATGAAACTCCCTTTTCAATGAAGACATTGATGAGTTTCTCCATCACATCCAGATGCACATTCAGCTCAGCGGCAACTGCGGCGTTGGGTGGCAGGTCGCTGGCATAGCCTTCGAATCCAAGCGCAAAATCGCTGGAAGGCAGCTTCATGCTGACGGCTTCCGCCCGTTTTTTCACGGCAACGGCACGCTCTTTAACCTTGGCCTGAAACTCAGTCTCGGTCATCGGTTTTACGGCTTGCTGGAGAGTTGGTGAAATGAGAACCTTGCGCAGATTGGTGAATTTGTCGCGATAATCGCCGATGAGCTTCTCCACCATCCGGACGTTCTGATCACTGGGAAAAACTTTGGCCGATTGCAGGCTGGTAACTGTGCCGGACGAGGACGAAAATTCCTCCATCGCCGCTGAGTAGTTGGAGTATGAAAGATAAAACCACGCGCCTATACCGATGGCTTCCACGATCATGAAGCCGAGAATGCCGGCCAGCGATTTGTTTTGTTGGATCCAGTTCATTACTTCTCAAATTTCATGCTGTCTTTGACCAGCGGAAGACGGAAATTGAACTTGGATGCGTAGCGGGCATCTTCGATGTCAGTTTCCACGGAGGGTTTTTGTTCCGGCGGCGGCAATGTGAAGAATTCAGAAGACGCCCTGAGGTCCTCGTAATATTTATAAACCACCTGCTGCTGCTGGTCGTTTTTGCGATACAGCCCCTGCAAACGCAATTCATAATGTGTCTCCGTCTTCGCTTTGGCGGCGTTAGCACCGGTGGCCGGAGCCGATGATGGCTTCAACGCGCCACCGGACGAGAGAAGGGGTGTGATCGGACTGCCATCTTTGAGGACTTCCATCTGGGTTAGCCAGACATAGTCGTTGACGAACTTGTTGTTAAGCAGCGCCAGAAGGTGATTCCAGTAGCCGCGACTTTTCACGGCATCTTCAAGCTGCGCGCTTTGGGCTTTGAGGATCGTGAGTTCCTGATCTAGCTTTTTGAGGGCAGTGTCCTGCTTCTTCATCTCGGCGGAATCCCGGGTTAAGGTCAAAAGCTTTGCTCTCACCAGTTCCGCGGAATGTTGGTAATAAAAGCCACCCAGAGCAAGAACAGCAAAAAGACATGCCGCAGCCATGACCAGGAAAGGTGCTCGCCGGGCCGAGTCCCGCGAATGAGCGACAGTATCGGGAATCAGCTCCACTTCGACCGGTGCGGAACCCGCATGGCGGAGAGCCAGACCAACAAGTTCGGCCATACTCGGGGCATTGCTGTCAACCCATGCGGAATCCAGGCGCGAATCCAATACCACACCGCGCATGGGGTTGAAAACCTCAACCGGCAGGTTGAACTTTTCCGTGAAAAAGTCTGTGACCATCGCGGTCTGCGCACCGCCCCCACACAGGAAAATACGGCGGGGAGGACTTCCGCCCTGCTGGCTGCGGTAATAATTGATGGTGCGCACAATCTCGCCGTGCAAACGGCTCAGGGTATTGCGCATGATTTTGGAAATCGCGTCCACGGTCTCGTCGTCGTGCGCCTCATAAGCACCGCCGGGAGCGACGTAACCCTTGGAACGTTTCTGATCCTCAGCTTCACCAAAATTAACAGCCAGCTCTTTGGCGATGTTTCCCGTCACTGTGCAACCGCCCACGAGGATGTTGCGGGTGAACACGCGGTCACCTTCGATGAAAATCAAATTCGTGGACTTGGAGCCGAGGTCGATGAGCAGGGTCGGCTCAGCTACGTCCGGGTAGGAATAGCGGAAGGCGTTGAAGGCGGCCAGCGGAGCCAGATCAACCCCCGCCACCTTGATGCCGTTGTCTTCAATCTGGTCATTGATGTCATTCAAGGCATCCGCCTTGATGGCAACCAGCGCAACCTCGCGATCCGTTGCCGCTTTCTCACCGATAAATTCATAATCCCAGATGACTTCATTGATGGGGAACGGAACGTTCTGGCGCGCCTCGAACTCGACAATCTGGTCCGCCTTGTCATCCTGAAAAGGCGGCAGCTTCACGAAGCGGGTGAACACCACGTGACCGGCGATGGAATACCAAACGGTCCGGCCTTTCAGCCGAAGTTTCTCAGTCAGCTCCAGCAAGGCCACCCGCGTCTGAGGCAGACGCGTGGCGTCCACACTGGGGTCACCGAACATCTCGGCAAACTCGACCTGCTTGAGGACCAGCCCTCCGGAACGTGTTTTGCCGAAGACAGCACCGCTGACGCGCTGTGAACCGAGATTGAGAACTGCAAAAGTGCTGGAATCAGCCATGTGAGATATAGTTCGTTGCCGGAAAATGCGTGGTATTTATGTCTGGAATCACTGGGCTTTCACATCTACGTCGTAATCACCCCAGAAAGGAGCAAAGGGAGTTTTGTTTTTCGGCAGGAGGTTTCCGTCCACCACAGTGAACTTGGACGAATCCTCCCACCATTTGCCCGCAGGCACGGCATGTCCGCCGACCAGTTGTCCACCGTAGTTGACCTCAATCCCAATGGCCTTCACGTCGGACGCGGTGATGTCCGTCTTGCCCAGCAGGCGGCTGATGGCCGCGGGAGGGACGAAGCACAAGGCGTGGGTCATGATGTCCTTGGAAGATATGTTCACGTAGCTGATGATGGATGTGAGCAGGTAGGGCTTCTTGGAAACCGGATCCGCTGCGTTCAGGGCGATGTAATATTTAAACTCCAACCCATCCACAAATGGATTGGAATCAACCGTCTTGGCCTTTTTGACATTGAAATGCACATCGATCTGCATCCATTTTTTGGGAACCCAGGACTTGGCGGGCAGGTTGCTCGCCTGAATTTGCGGCGTCTGGATCGAATCAATTTTTACATCTTTGATTTTCACGTCCACCGTCTTCGGTTCGGCCTGGCTGAAAGCCGATGACACCACAATGAATGATGCCAGCGCGATGTTGAGGAGTTGTGATTTCATAATGAAAAAATTTGGTGATCGGGTTGAACGGTGACGACCGCTAAATAAATTTTAGACGGATTATTGGGCAGATCATAGTTTTAACAGTTTTCCCCTGCAAACTTCAAGCGTGGAGTGCAAGAAAGTCCTTAAAATATGAAATTGTTTGGGGAATACCTTCGTCAAAGGCCACTTTCGGCTCCCAGCCGAGGAGCTTTTTGGCCAGCGAAATGTCCGGACGACGCTGCTTCGGGTCATCCGTCGGCAACGGTTTGCACTCGATCGGAACCTTGCTGCCGAGGATGGCCAGAATCTTCCGCGCGAACTCCATGACAGTCATTTCCGCCGGATTGCCGATGTTGCACGGCTCATGATAATTGCTCTGCGACAGGCGGAATATGCCGTCGATCAGATCGCTCACATAGCAGAAGCTCCGCGTCTGCGAGCCATCGCCGAACACCGTGAGAGGCTTCCCCTGCAATGCCTGCCCGATGAACGCCGGCACCACGCGCCCGTCCTCCAGCCTCATGCGCGGGCCGTAGGTGTTGAAGATGCGCACGATCTTCGTGTCCACCTTGTGAAAACGGTGATACGCCATCGTCATCGCCTCGGCAAAACGCTTGGCCTCGTCATAGCAACCGCGCGGGCCGATGGGATTCACATTGCCCCAATAAGTTTCCTTCTGCGGATGCTCCAGAGGATCGCCGTAGCACTCGCTCGTGGAGGCGATGAGAAATGTCGCGCCCTTTTCCTTGGCCAGACCCAGCGCGTTGTGCGTGCCCAACGAACTGACCTTGAGCGTCTGGATCGGTATCTGCAAATAATCAATCGGCGACGCAGGCGAGGCGAAGTGGAAGATCAAATCCACCGGCCCGGGAATCGAGATGAATTTCGTCACGTCATGCTGGATAAACTCAAAATCAGGATTGCCCGAAAGATGCTTGATGTTGCGCAGGTTCCCGGTGATCAGGTTGTCCATGCCAATGACCTTGAATCCCTCCGCCAGCAGCCGGTCGCTCAAATGTGATCCAAGAAAACCGGCGGCTCCGGTGACCATGGCGGTTTTTTTACTGTCAGTATTGGTTCCCATAAGTATCTTGCAAACGAGCGCGGACTAAGCTGGGAACACAGGGAACTGCAAGCGAATTGTGCATTTGTGACACG
>JAYVZW010000015.1:0-8191 GCA_043783015.1 Verrucomicrobiota bacterium | reverse complement strand
GCGCAAGGGCTTCATCGAGGAGTTGCATGAGGCCATCGACATCATCGTCACCCACAGCCGCCAGCCGCTCCGCCTGGTGAGCTGGATGGGCTGGTTCGCGGGCTTTCTCAATGTGCTCTACGTGCTTTACGCCGCACTTATCTATCTTTTCAAAAAGGATGTCGCACCCGGCTGGACCACGCTCTCCGTGCAGCATGGGGTGATGTTTTTCTTCGTCTTCTCACTGCTCGCCATTCTCAGCGAATATGTGGGCCGCATCCTGGAAGAATCTCGCGGACGGCCGCTCTATCTCGTATCCGATGAGAAGAACAGTCCGGTGCTGCATCTGGATGCCGACCAGCGCAACGTGGTGAAGGACTCTAAATAAATTCCCATGCAAGTTGGCTGGCAATATCCCGACTTCAGCAAGGATGAGTTCGCTCCAAAGCGGCAGCGCTACGCCCTCTGCGTTTTCATGATCAATGAAGGAGCGCGCATCCAGGCGCAGCTTCAGAAAATGAAGGGTCTGGGGGACAAGGTGGACATCATCCTGGCCGATGGCGGCAGCACGGACGGCTCGCTGCTCCCTGACCTGCTCAAGTCCTGCAACGTGCGCGTGCTACTCACCAAGCGTGGCCCTGGTAAGCTCAGCGCGCAGATGCGCATGGCCCTGGCTTTTGCCATGGAAGAAACTTACGAGGGCGTGATTCTCGTGGATGGCAATGACAAGGATGACACCAGTGCCGTGCCGTCCTTCGTCTCCGCGCTGGATGATGGCTTTGATCACGTTCAAGGCTCGCGTTACATCCCCGACGGCAAGGCCATCAACACGCCCTTCCTCCGTCACTGGGGCGTGATGCTGCTCCACTCTCCGCTCATCTCACTGGCAGCACGTTTCCGCTACACTGACACCACGAATGGCTTCCGCGCTTACAGCCGCCGCTTTCTGTTGGATGAACGTGTGCAGCCCTTCCGCGATGTGTTCCAACGATACGAGTTGCATTACTATCTCGCCATCCGCGCCGCGCGCCTTGGCTACAAGGTCAAGGAAGTTCCTGTCACCCGCGCTTACCCTGCCGGTGCACCTGCGCCCACGAAAATCAGCCCGTTCAAAGGCAACCTGCTCGTGCTGCAAACTTTGTTTCGCGCCTGTCTCGGGAAATACAATCCGACCCCGCAAGCCGCAGCATTGAGTGATGAAGTTCGGGTAATAAAATAAAGAAGCCGGACACAATAAAAACTTGCACTGGCAACAGTAAGCGGTGAGCGATCAAATCACTCGCGCCAGATGGTAGAATCTCCAAGTCCTGACCACCCTTTGTCCAACTCTGCTATAACATCCGCGGGATTGCGGAAGGGTCTTATGCTGCGTGCTGGCATTTATCTCCGGGCCATGCGTTGGTCCCAATGGATTAAGAACATTCTGGTCTTACTGCCATTGTTTTTTTCCCATAAGTTGTGGAGCGCCGAACTTGCGCTGCGAGCTGCGATCGCCTTTCTGGCATTTTCGTCAGGCGCATCTGCAATCTATCTCATCAATGACCTCCTGGATCGTAACGCGGACCGCCTGCATCACCGGCGCCGCTCGCGTCCGATTGCCGCGGGTCTGATGAGTCCACGGGAAGCCATTGTATTGGCAGTAGTTTTGATCATTGGCGGTCTGGCAGTTGCGATGTGGCTGCACCTCCCGTTCCTGGTCATGTATGGACTTTACCTGGCGACGGCCACACTCTACTCGCTGGGACTGAAGCAGGTGGTTTTGCTGGATGCGTTGATGCTGGCTGGATTCTATACGTTGCGAATTTTTGCCGGATCTGTGGCCACAGGCATCCAAGTTTCCAACTGGTTGCTGCTATTTTCCATGTTCTTTTTCCTTGCGCTGGCCTTTCAAAAACGCCTTAGCGAATTGCAGGACTGGGACGAAAGCAAGCAACCGTTGCGGCGACGTGGCTACATGAAGGTTGACCTGGAGCATATCAACATGATGGGCACCAGCGCGGGATATCTGGCGGTCCTGGTTCTGGCACTCTACATTCAGTCAGCAGAAGTCACCAAGCACTACGCACGGCCGGATATTCTGTGGTGGAGTTGTCCGTGCCTTTTATATTGGACAAGCCGGATATGGTTGCTGGCCGGACGAGGGCAAATAACTGAAGATGCCATCGCCTTCGCCATCCGTGACAAAACCAGTTACCTGCTGGGAGTTCTGATTGTCATCATCCTGATCATGGCAGGGCCCATTTAACCGATGACTTTCAACATTCCCAGAGCCAGCCTTGTTCGAGGCCTTTTCAATCGCCGGACCGCTCTCGGCATCCTGCCGTTCGCGGCGCTTGGCATTTTCTTCTTCACCTTATACAGCCACACTGCGAACAAGCTCAAGCAGAGCGGGATGTATGAGCGAAACGACGTGTTCTTCCGCACCGATACTTGCAGGACGTTCAAGGACATGGCTGGCGAACGCACTGGCAAGCGAGGGCGCACATCCGTGCATCCCATTTTCGTCATCGCCCATCAGCCTGCTGGAGCCTTGCTCAGGGAGTATTACCGGAGCAAACCTGGAATGAAAAAAATGGAGGCCGCTATGCTCGCTTCCATCGTCATGACTTCGACTGCGGGCACAGGCACTGTTCTGTTCCTTTACGCCAGTCTGCTGGCCATGGGCATCCCTGCTCTACGCGCCTTTTTGTTTGCATCCATTCTTGGAGCCAGCGCGACGCAGATGTTCTTTTCCAGCGCCCCGGAAACTTATGTTTTTTCTTCACTGGGTCTGGCTGCGGTGGCTTTTTTCTCCGTGCGTCGCAAGACATCGGAAGTCTGGTTCCAAAGTGCGTCGGTCTATGCCGTCGGGTGCCTCACGTCCAACCTTGCTCCAGTAGCCATCTGGTGCACTGCCCGCCATTGGAATGTCTCGTCCAGTATGCTGAACCTCCTCTGGCGGGTCGCAAGGGTGCTGGCACTGACCATTTCCGTTCTGATTGTTCTGAGCGTTGTTCAAAAATGGATTTACCCCAGCTCAGCCTACTTCTTCGTGCCATCGGCGGCACTGAATGAGACGCAATGGCTTTACTGGGAAAATCTCACCAAGCCCTTGGAGACTGTCCGCATTCTCTTGCAGCATCTGTGGCTTTCTAACATCATCGCACCAGAACCAGTCCAGGATATGTTCATGAACCAGCGCATGGCATCCATCGAACAGGGGAGATGGGCCACCTTCCTGCCCGCATGGCCGCTCTATTTGGCATGGGCGCTAGTCCTGGTTGCAGCCGTCAGTTCTTTACGTTTCAAAAAAACCTGCACTCTGCCCATCCTGGCTGCGCTTGGCTGCATCGCTTTCAATTTTTTCTTTCATTCAGTCTTTGGCAATGACCGCATGCTCTATTCCGCAAACTGGACGCTCTTTACCGTCATGTCTGTGGCGTGGGGAGTCGAGGTCTTCCTCAAACGTCATGCCGTCATGACGCTGCCCATGACGGTCTTGCTCGCCCTGCTTCTTGTTGGAGAGATGATTCATAACTGGCGCTTCATGGGCAAGATTCTGGCAGTTGTGCAAGACGGGAGTTGAGTTCGAGTTCGTCCCGGCGAAAATAATGCCTCCACTGGCAGATTGTTCCCCTTGGTAACCTTGTTCAACGCATGCTTCAGAAATATCAATCACTCACCCCTGACCATGCCTGACCCCACTATTCCCACCCGCCGCCTCGGCGTTCTCCTCGTTGTCTCCGGCCCGTCCGGCTCCGGCAAAACGACCCTCTGCCGCCAGATCGCAGACATGGGCGAGGCCGTCTATTCCGTCTCCAGCACCACGCGCGCGCCACGTCCCGGCGAAGTGCATGGACGCGATTACTTCTTTTTCTCTGAAGCGGAATTCGAGGAACGCGTCGCTCGCGGCGAGTTTTTTGAACATGCCCGCGTCCACGGCAATCTTTACGGAACGCTGAAGACTTATGTGAAGGAAAACCTCGAACGCGGCATTGATGTGGTCATGGACATCGACATCCAGGGCGCAGAACAAGTCCGCGCCTGCAATGACGAACTCGTGCGCCGCTGCCACACGGACGTGTTCATTCTTCCGTCCAGCGTGGATGAGTTAAAAAGGCGCCTGGCGAATCGCGGCACGGAAGACGCGGAGAAACTCGCCCTGCGCCTGAAGAACGCGCTCACCGAAATCGCCCACTGGCCGCATTACCACCACGCCCTAGTCAGCGGCTCCCGCGAACAAGATCTGGAAAAATTCCGCGCCCTGCTGCTGGCGGAGAGAATGAGGGTAGAGAGGTTGCTGTAAACAGGTATATAACGCGCTCACACGATCCCCACTTCATCGGTGCCGCTCAATTCCCGAATCTCCTTCCCAAGTTTCTCCGCCTGCGATTTCAGTTCCGCCACCTCGGCGTTGATCCCCGCGATCTGTTTCTCGACCACTCGATCGAAAACCTCCGGCTCCCGCTGCACGAGCTGATGCAGTTCCCAGTCAGGGCTTTCCTTCAGTGAATTGGTCGCCTCGATCACGGTCAGGATTTCAGCTTCCAGGCTTTCCCAGAGCCATTGCAGTTGATCCAGTTCATCAGTCTCGCCGAAGTCGATTGCCGTCCAGCCTTGCCGCAGCACAAACCCAATAGGATCATCCGCGATGCTCCGCAGCGTCTTGAGGTCGCCATTGTCCTTGGCCGCGTTAATGGCTGCAGTCAGCTTCGTGTAGGTTTCCAGCTTCTCCACGTCATCAGCATAGCGGTCGGGATGGAACAGCTTCACCAACTTCTTCCAAAGGCTCTTGATCTCCGCCTCCTCGTCGCCGGACAACTGCCGCTTGGATTTCATGGCAGCTTCCGTGTTGCGATACTCCTGCTGCGTCCGCTCGTCCGCCTGCCGGAATTCCTCCTCCACTTGCTTCGCCTCTTCCTCGCCCTGACGCAGCAATGTATCGAGGAATGATTTTCGATAACTTACCACCAGCCGCACGCGGTCGCGCTCTTCAAAGTGAGAGCACAGTTGCATAAAAAGCCTGGCTTGCAGTGCGGTAACGGCCGCCTTGTCCGAGGTGTAAGCCGCTTCAATCTCGGCAAGCCGGACACGAGCAGCGGCGACAAGGCCGCGCAATTTTCCAAGGTCAGAATGTTTAGAGAGTTGCATAGTCAGAAATTCTGATCAGGGCGCTGAATTAGGCGTGTCTTGCCGGAATCGTAATTAAGTTCCAGCAACCTCTCAATTGGCCGAATGTCCAACTCAGCGAGCTTGTTGCGAAAGCAAGACAGCTTTTGAAGCCGTGGAACTGAAGAGAGAGCAAGCGAGTCGAGTTTATTGTCCCAACAATTCAGGTCAGTCAGTTGTGGCGCCGCGGATAGATTAAGGGAAGCAAGATGATTATTGCTGCAGCGCAAGGATGAGAGCCGTGGAGCGGAAGCGAGGTTTAATGAAATCAGTTGATTCTCGTAGCAATACAAGGACAAAATCCGTGTAGCGGAAGCCAGCGTTAACGAAGTAAGTTGATTCTTGTAACACATCAAGGATACGAGTCGCGTAGTGGCACCAAAATCTAATGAGGTCAGCTGATTCTCATTGCACGATAATGCTTCGAGTTGATGAGCATTAGAACAATCGAGCTTGGTGAGATGATTGCACCGGCAGTGTAGCTCTCTGAGCAGCGGAACTGCTGAGAGGTTCAATTCGGAGAGCTCGTTGCAAGAGCATGATAGCTTTATGAGCCGAGGAACTGCTTGCAAGTCTAACGATGAAAGTTTGTTATCGTTACAATATACCTCAAGAAGATGAGGAACGGGCGATAAATCCAACGCGGTAAGCTGGCTCGTGCAGCACCAGAGCCTCGTGAGTTGTGGAACAGCAGAAAGGTCAAGCGTTGGAAGTCGATTCTTGCCGCATGATAGTGATACGAGTGACGGGACGGCAGAGAGGTCGAGCGTGGCCAGTTGATTGTCTCCACAATACAAACGACTGAGCAACGGAAGCACGGAAAGGTCTATCGAAGCAAGCCTGTTTTTTTCGCACTTTAGTGTTTCGAGCAGCGGAGTTGTCGTAAGGTCTAGCTCAGTCAAGCCCATATTCTGGCAGTCCAAGCGCCGAAGTTCCGGTAACGGAAGAGCCAGTTTCTGAATATTCAGATCATAGTCTTCAGGCACTGAGAATGTGAGTGATTCGATGACTAGATCTCCAACCCAATCAAAGATGGTCAAAGGCAGCACACTAAAATCCAAGTGGAGCTTAATGATTCGACCATTCACGAATTGAGTTTTGTTTTGCATGTTCCAGTCCTTTCCTGGCTCCGTGAGCAGTCGCTCAATTACTGTCTCCGGTTCAAACGCCAGTGCTTCTGCCCATAGCAAAATCTGGTGATAATCAGGCTCACAAAACACATGTTGCCCAATCGTAAATCGGGGAACCAGTCCCATCGGCAGTGCCGAGCTGGCCTCCTTAGCTCGCGATAAAGCAAGCGCCCCGCACACCATTTCCGCCATAATCCGCCCACCCTGCGGCCCCACACGAGCAAGGCCGCTGCCAGGATGGATGATGAGAGGCAGTTTTTCGTCAGGCATTACAACACACAGATTTGAACATCAGGGATAGACTTTGTCAGCACATGTTTTCTATCAAACCGCAGACCCGTCAGCAGGACTCAGCGCTTCATCAACGAGCCGTGTCAAGCTTGACGCCAATGAAACAACCGCCTCAACCAGAACTTTTACCACTTCGCCATCAACTGTGAAAGTATCTCCCACCACAAGTCCAGTGATTGACGGCAAAGAACACCCCTTGGCTTTTTGAATTTGGTCAACAAACTCGTTGTCTGCTTTCTGGCCGCGGTGCATCAACAGGTTGCGCACAGACTCAAGCGCGAGCACGTTTGCTGAATCGGCTTTGCTGAGATTGAAAACTTCTTGAAATCTCTGACTGAATGGCGCTGTCTTGAACGCTCCTTCGTAATTGCTTTTAATGATCGAGAAGGAATCGAATTTCACCTTCTCTGTTTTACTCAGTAAACTTCCCAGCTTGTTTGAAATATCGAAACGGAATTCAGGTTTGTTTAGCTGCTCGAAGGTGAACGATTTGCTCTGTCCGCCGCTATGCGTGCAATAGCTTTCGGCAAACTTATGTGATTTATCGTTGTCAACAGCGGCAATCCACAAGTCCTCCGCAAAGATCTCAAAGGCGCTCCAAGCGTTGATCAAGATTGACTGAAACATCAAATCGAATGCAATAAGTAGTTCATTTTTTGTCCCGTCTTCAGTTGGTTGTGCATACCAACCGAGTATAAATTTGATGTTTTGCAGTATGCGTTTGTCCTCAGCTAATCCGTTGGCTTTACTAGCTTCAAGTTCGACCTCCTCAGCATCCACAATCGCATGAATCTTCTCTTGGGATTTTTTGGTGAACTCCGGGTCGCTGCGCTCAGCATCGGATGATTGCAATGCAACGCGCTCACCCGCCCTACCATAGCGATCCGCCAGCGACATCATCTTTGGTAAAAGCGTCGCAAAGCTCCAGACGCGAAAGAGGTTGTCATTGAAGTCTTGAAATACGGCTCGAATAGCATCGTTTTTGATTGAGCCGAGTCGCGCGAAACTATCTCGAATATTCCAACGGATTGCGGCTTCGAGCTTTATGTCGTGATCCATCCCGCACCCTGTATCAATGCACTAACGGTGCGCAACATGGATTTTTTGGCGAGGGTCAGTGGTGGCGAGGGGCAGTTCTATCATGGCAACATTCAGGCAACTCTTGCGGGTGCCTTTCTCAAGGCCGCACTTCCAGACCTACGGCCTGCGCAAGCTCGCCCTGCCGTTCGTCGAAGGTCAGCAGGGTATCAGCGTGAAGTTCCAAGGCGCTGGCGACATGCATAACATCCATTGCTCCATTGCTGGCACGGGTGCTGTGATGCTGGCTGAGGCGTTGCGCAGCGGGATAGAGCCGCAGGATTGGCACTTACCGGCGCACCAGCAGCCCTTCCAACAGTGCGCGCTTGATGCCGTCCAGTGCTTTCCTTGCTTCACTGGCGCTGCATTTTCCTCCTAGTGGTAAAGCACGAACAGCATTCTCTGCCTCAAAGAGAGATAACCTCGTGGTCATCACTGCGGCATTGGTCTTGCGCCACCAACGCCAGGCGCGCATGGAATGCTCGTCAGGCGCAAAGGCGGCGACGATGAAGCTGGCATCGGCGAAGGGATTCACGCACGGCCTCGCAGCTTCAAGAGTTCTCCAA
>JAYVZW010000014.1:0-8193 GCA_043783015.1 Verrucomicrobiota bacterium | reverse complement strand
GGTGCCAAATTCCTTCTGCCGACCGTGTCCGAAAGTTTGGATCATAGGCCACGCCCTTCTAACTCCTAAGAATTTTGGAGCCTATCTTCAGTCTTTCGTCTTCAAATCTTGTGTCTTAAAACAAAGCGCCACCGCCACGGTCGTGATCGTGCCAAACATGATGCGCCAGGGGAACTCCAGCGTCGGGAACCATGCGGGACGCGGCAGGCCGTGCGCGCCGAAGAGGGCCATGAAATCTTTGTCGAGTCCGCTGAGATACATCACAGTGAGAAAGCCCGCGATCATCGCGATGCCATTGCCATAGTCGTTGCCGCGCGTCGTGGTGAAAAGACCGACGAGGAAGATGCCTAATAGCGAGCCGTATGTATAACCGAAGATTCCTAGAATGATCGGAATGATGCGAATCTCCGGATGAATCGCGCTGACATAGGCCGTGGCCAGGCCGACCAGGATGAGAAGTGCGGCAAACACAAACGTGCTCCGCTTGAGCAAGCGCACTCTCTGCCCGTCGGTAGCGTCTGCGTGATTGAAGGCTGCACTGAAGTCGCGCATGAAACTGGTGGCCAGCGAGTTCAAGGCCGTGCTCAGCGACCCCATGGTTGTCGCGAGCACGCCGGCAATCACAAGGCCACGCAAGCCCGCAGGCATGACCTTGAGTATAAAGAAGGGAAACACCTGGGAGCCTTTTACTTTCACCACTCCATTTTCCACGACATGCGGCAGCAGCGGATCAGGATTCACTTGGTAGTAAACGTAGAGAAGAATGCCGATGGTCAGCGCCGCGATCACGATGGGGAAATCCATCAGGCCGGAGATCACGGTGGCGAACGCGCTCTGCCTGCGATTCTTAGCGGTCAACATCCGCTGCACCATGTCCTGATCAGTGCCGTGTGTGGCCATCGTCGTGAAAGTGCTGCCAAGGAACGCCGCCCAGATGGTGTATTCACTTTCCAACACATTCTTGATCCAGCTCCACAAGCCGCCGCCTTCATCCGGTTTGCCTGCGTCGTAGAACTTCAGGTCATCCGCTTTCTTCAGGAACTGCTTCGCGCCGTCCCAGCCATTGACGGCATGAAGCAAATAATAAATGGAAAAGCCCAGCGCGGAGAACAGCACCACCACCTGGATCACATCCGTCCATATCACCGCGCGGATGCCGCCAGACGCTGTGTAGAGCACCGTCATCACCGTGACGAAAATCAACGCCGCTGCATACAGCCAGAACTGCTGCCCCGGCGTCGGCTGCACGCCGGTCATCATCGGATACAGCAGCACCAATAAAATGGTCGGCACCCATAAGCGCGTGCCGCTGGCCAGCACCCGCGTGACAAGGAAATTTGCCGAGGCCATCTTCCTTGTGCGCCGACCAAAGCGTGTTTCCAGAAACTCATAAATGCTGACGACGTTGTGCCTGTAAAACACCGGCACAAAAAACAATCCTACAATCAACCGCGCAAACACGGTGCCAATGGCCAGTTGCGCGTAAGTGTAGTTCCGCAACGCGAACCCCTCCCCCGGCGTGCCAAAAAATGTTCCCGCGCTCGTCTCCGCCGCGAGGATGCTGGCCAGCACCGCCCACCAGGCGATCTGCCGGTCTCCCAGCGCAAAGCCTTCCACGCTCCCGCTCTTGCTGCGCTGGGACAATCCGATGCCCATGATGACAGCGAAGTAAACGATGATGACAATGATGTCGGCAGCGAACGGCATGGCGCGCATCATGGCGGGGTTGTCCGCAGATGCGAGAAGAAAAAACATTCCTCCGCGCTTCGCACGTCGCCCAATGTGTAGGCCGTTTGTGTCAAACGGCCTGATTTTTCTGCAAGCCAAATGTTTCGGCGACTCGCACAGACGCTCTACAGCTCTCCGCGTCATCCTAAACTTGTAGTGCAAGCGCGCCGCTTGCCGAATTTAGGGCAGGTGGCGCTACTTTTTGCCGCGCTTATTGAACCGGACCATCTCGCGCTGGGCTTCGCGGTTCTGGACATTTTTCTTTAGGTCCTAGCGCTGTTCGCCTTTGGTTTTTCCACTGAAACCAAACTCATGGGCGCGACGATGGCGGGCAAGAAGCGTTCAGGCGGGGTGTTCGATTTGTTGTTTGAGATCACTGGTGAGGAACTCCCAAAGGTGCGGGTGCGCCTCGATTAGACGGGCGATGTCGCCAAGGTCTTTGATCCGCTTGCTCTGTCGTCGCGCGGCTTCGCTCCAAGCTTTGATCTTGCCCTTGAGCGTGTCTTCCAGGGAGGCAACTCTGAGCAGAATGCCATGAACATCCGCCGGGACAGCCCTGTCCGGGAACTCACGATAAAAATCCTCCGTGCTCAGTTGCAGGCTGACCTTTGAATGTCCCTTGAAGTTGACTGACCACTGAAACTTTTCGGGTTGGAATCCGGCCTCAGTGAGGATTCCCACGGCCCGGTTGATCTCATCCGTGGCGACAACGAAGTCAACATCCTGAGTCACCATCGGCTCCGCCGCCCAATGATTGACCGCAACGCCTCCGATCACGCACCACGGGATGTCCGCCCGCTCCAGGCAGTCCACCAGACGCATAACATCATCGGTGCCACCGACGGTTTGCCAGTCATAAAATTTCTTTGCTGTCATGTCCCATTCTAAGATCTGATGTAGAAAGACGCTAATCTTTTTGAGGCGACGAGGTCGTCGCACACGATCCGCAATACTTTTATTGAGGGTGTGTGGCACGCAGCTATGGGCCGTTTGTGTCAGACAGCCTGATTTTTCAGCAACTCAAATGCTTCGGCGTCTGGCGTAGACGCCCTACTGTGCTCCGCGTAATCCTATACTTGTAGGGCAAGCGCTACGCTTGCCAAAGTTAGGGCAGGCGGCGCTACTTTTTACCGCGCTCATTGAACCGAGCCATCTCGCGCTGGGCTTCGCGGTTCTCGACTTTTTTCTTGAGGTCCTGGCGCTGGTCGCCTTTGGTTTTCCCTTTGCCGACGGCGAGTTCGATTTTCACCCGGCGGTTTTTCCAATAGACGCGGAGGGGGACGATGGCGAGGTGCTTCTGCTGGCTGGAGGCGTAGAGCTTGAAGATTTCGTTTTTGTGCAGCAAAAGGCGGCGGGAGCGCATCGGCTCGTGCTGTTCGTGACTGGCTTTTTCGTAGGGCTGGATGTGGCAGTTCCAGAGGAAGACCTGGCCGCGGTCAATGCGCGCGAAGGCGTCGTTGATGTTGATGTGGCCGGCGCGGATGGACTTGACCTCCGTGCCTTTCAGCTCGATGCCAGCCTCGTATTTGTCGAGGATGTGGTAGTCGCGCGAGGCTTTGCGATTGGTGGCGATGTCGCTCTTGAGGGTCGGCGGCATGGCTCACTTGGGCGCCTGATGGCGCGAAACAGTTGAATTAAATTTAACGCGCCGGATTACCCGTCCGTTCTCCACGCCTTAGAGCACCGTGCCTTCGACAATGGCTGCGCGCTCGATCCTGATTTTGCCTTCGATGATCTCGGTGAGGGCGATGTCGGCTTCTCTCATGCCGGGCTTTCTTTCAACCAGTGCGGGACGGCCCTGATTAAGCTGGCGGACGCGTTTGGACACCATGTTGATGAGGAGAGGGATGTCGGTTATGACGGTGGCTGCTTTATCGACGAGTTCTGATTTCATGTTCTGCAAGGGGGTCCGGTGACGAAGGATATTCAGATTATACGGGTGGAACGGGAACGCAAGCGGAAGCTCACGCCTTGTCCGCCAGACGTCGCTTCATGAGGGTGATGCGCTTGAAGCGGTCATCGCTCTTGGCGCTGACGCTGGCAATGTCGGGGTCGTTCACGAAGAGATTGTGAACGAGCCGCCGATAATAGCTGTTCATGGGATTGAGGGCAATGGAGTGTCCGGTGGCGCGGACGCGGTCGGCCTGTTCATTGGCATGGGCGAGCATTTTATCCTCGCGCATGGTGCGGAAGTATTCGCAATCCACGCGGATACGCGGGGCATCGGAGTCGCGACGCTGGAGGATGCGGTTGACGAGATATTGGATGTCCTCCAGCACTTCGCCGCGACGTCCGATGAGATCGTCCGGCTGCTCGGTGAGCATTTGCAAGGTGGGGCCATGACCGTCGCCATCGTCTTCTTCAATCTGCACGACGAAGCCGAGATAGCCCAACATGGTGTCGAGAATCTGACGGGCGCTGTCGAGGGATTTCATGTCAGTCGTTGCGGGTGGACTTGGTGCCGCCGCCACCGAGACGGGGCGGGCCGGGCTTATCTTTCTTCTTGGAACCTGGGCCAGAAGATGAGGGCGGGCTTGGCGTGGCGACCTTGGTAAGCACGGGGTCTTTCTGGAAACGGAGTTGCACCTGGGCTTGGAAGATGCTGAAAATATTTTGCGTGGTCCAGTAGAGAGCGAGGGCGGAAGCGAAGTTGTAGCAGATAAACAGAAAGATCAGCGGCATGAACATCATTAGACGCCGCTGGGTGTTATCCGTGGACTGAGGCTGCGGCGTGAACTTCATCTGAAGGAAGTTCGTGAGCACCATGACCAGCGGAAGAGGATTGAGCGGATAACCGGCGATGTGAGTGATGGTATCAGGCAGGGAAAGATCCGGCACCCAGAGGAAGGACTGGCCGCGGAGTTCGGCGGCGTATTGCAACACGCGATAAAAGCCGAAGAAGACGGGAATTTGCACGAACATGGGCAGACAGCCGCCGAGCGGGTTAACGCCATATTCGCGGTAGAGCTTCATCATCTCCGCCTGCTGCTTCTGCGGCTCGTCTTTATGTTTGGCCTGGAGTTCCTTGAGCTTGGGCGAGAGCATGCCCATACGCTTCATCGTGGAATTGGCGCGAGCCTGAACGGGCCAGAGGATGGTGCGGACGGTGAGCGTGAGCAGAATGATGGCCGTGCCCCAGTTGCCGAACCAGTCATGGAAGACACGCATGAGCCAGACAAGGCGCTTGCTTACAAAAGTGAACCAGCCATAGAACATGACATAGCGTTGCTGGCGGTCAGGTTCGACATCATCAATGCCGGAAAGTGCCTGATATACTTTCGGGCCCATATACACACGGAGTGCGAAGGACTTCGTGGCATTGACATCCAAATCCAAGGCAGGAAGGCTGACGCCACCGTGAATGGCCTTGTCCTGAGCCGCGCGGGAGTTGTCCTTGAACTCATCGTTGCTGTGATCCACGGGGAATGGCATGGCCCAAATCTTGCCGGGCTGATCTTCCCTGGTGCTAATGAGCATGGTGTAAAAGCGGCTCATGACACCCGCCCAACGAATCCGCTGGAATTCCATGCGCAGCTCCGTGACTTCACCACTGAACCAGCCTGCACCAAAATAACTGGTGTCCTTCGATGCCGCATCACCGGCATCGTTCCAGCAAAACCCGGGCTTCACAATCTCATCAGGCCGGAGTTCCATTGCCGCGCCTGTGTATATGTAAAGGCTGTCCTTGGTGATCTTGGCCGCGCTTTTGTTAGTGATGGTGAGGTTGTAATTCAGCAGATGCGGATCGCTGCCCTGACCTTCTGTGAAGCTGTATTCCTTGCGATAAACGAGATGCTCGGGGGTCTCGGCTTCAAACACAACGCGCTTGGTGTCTTGCTCGACAATCTTGTAATTCAGATCGTCCCAGGCTTTCGCCGCACCACTGATCGCGCCGACTGCAGCTTTGCCGGACGCATTGAGGATGATGTTGTCTTTGGTGTCGAGCAGTCTGGCGGTGGCAATGCCGCCGCCCTTCGTGGTGAATGTGTAAGTGACGAGGCTGTTGTTGAGTTCGACCTTCTGCTCCGGCACGGCGACGGCTTCTGGCGCTGCGGGATCGGCCTTGGGCGGGGTGGTGGTGCCAGGCTGGGCGGCGGTATCAACAGGTGTTTTTGCAGGAGCGGCTGCTACAGGAACAGGTGCTTTCGGCGGCGGCTGATGTGTCATCATCCACCAGCCATTGATGCCCATGCCGAGGAGGCAGAGGGTGACGACGATCCATGCTTTGCGGTCCATTCTAAATTGATTTCAATGTTTTTGATTGTGTGTTTGCGGCACCGGATCGTGCCCGCTTCCGCCCCAAGGATGGCAGCGAAAAATGCGTTTGCACCCCAGCCAGCTTCCCCGAAGCGCTCCATGTTTCTGGACGGCCTGAAGAAAATATTCCGAACAGGTCGGCGTGTAGCGGCAACCGCAGCCGGGACCGCCAAAGTAATGGACGACCGGCGAAAGGAAACGCTGGTAGCCGCGCAGGGCAAGACAGAGTAGCGTTTTCATGTGAAGTCATGGCCCGTTTGATTGAGGAATAATGCCGGCGCGCGTCGCGGTCCGTATCCAGTCTTTGTTCAGTTCTTCGAAACTCGCTTCAGCAGCCCTCCAGCGGGCGATGGTCACAATCCAGTGACCATTGGGAATTTCCTCTCCATGGGCGCGGAGGATTTCACGCAGGCGACGGCGGACTTTGTTCCGCTGGACGGCACCACCGACTTTTTTTGAGGTGATAAAAGCGCAACGCCAAGGATCTTCAGTCCCGGTGCGAAGCGCATTGACCACCACATAGCGTCCGGCTTGACTTCCGCCACCAGCTTTCACTCGGGCGAACTCGCCGTGGCGGCTCAATCGGCGTGAAGCGGGCAGGCGCACGGAGTGATCAATATTTCGGCTTCGCAGCATTGCTGCCAGGCTTGGTGCCAGGGAGCGTATGCTGATGCGTGTGGCGCTTGAAGTGGATTTCAACACCCTTGGGCACCAGACGTTTGCGGCCTGCGCGGCGACGACGGCTCAGGATGGCGCGACCATTTTTGGTCTTCATGCGGGTGCGGAACCCGAACTGCTGTTTGCGGGTGCGCTTGGAGGGCTGGTAGGTGCGTTTAGGCATAAGTCTTGGATATGAGGTGTTCCGCAGCAGCAGGGCCGTCAGGCAACTGGGCTGCAAAGGGGTGGCGATACTACGAAGTCTTGAGAATTTGTCAAACCGCAAGTCAAGGCAGAATGTGTCACGGAGAAATCACTTGGGCGCGGCACGCTGCGGGGTATGTTGGCGCTGAATGTCATCCCCCGCCCTGTCCTCAGACACCCGAATCGAGCCTGCTATTCTCGACGACCTGCCGCAGCTCACCGATCTGGTAATGTCTCTGCTCAATGAAGAGCAAGACTTCGTGCCCGATCGAGTTAAACAAGAGCACGGCCTCAAGCTCATTCTCGAGCAGCCCAACCGCGGACGCATCTTCGTGCTGCGCAACGACCATTCCATCATCGGCATGGTAAATCTTCTGTTCACCATCAGCACGGCCGAGGGCGGTTTTGTCATCCTCATGGAAGACGTCATCGTCCACCCCATGCATCGCGCCCAAGGGTATGGCTCCCGCCTGCTTCATCACGCCATCAAGTTCGCGAAAGAAAAACATTTCAAGCGCATCACCTTGCTCACCGACAAGATCAGCGCCGAGAGCCAGCGATTCTTCCAGAAAAACGGGTTCCAGTTCTCGCATATGATTCCTATGCGGCTCCTCATGGACGACGGTGTAAAATAAGGCCTGAAGGCTGAAATATTGGTGAATGGCCACCCACCTCACGTTTATCCTTTCACATTAAAGCCATTCCCCACTTCTCCTATCGGATATTATGTAATTTCGCCTTGCGCCCTTCTTTTTCCTGCTTAGTCTCAATCCTTAATTTATCCAATCCAACTCATGAGCAAAGGTTCTCCCGAAGAAATCAAAATCATCTCCAACGGCCTCCGTGGCAGCATCGCCAGTGTCCTCTCTGCCCCCGCCATCACCCATTTCGAGGACACGGAAAACTATTTGCTAAAATTCCACGGCACCTATCAGCAGGATGACCGCGACCTCCGAGTTCAGCTCGCCAAGGAGAAAAAGGAAAAGGCCTGGAGCTTCATGGTTCGCAGCAAAATGCCCGGCGGACGTTGCACTGCTGAGCAGTGGCTCATCCACGATGACCTCAGCGAAAAATGCAATGGCGACCTCCGCCTGACCACTCGTCAGGGCATCCAGCTTCACGGCGTGCTCAAAGGCAACCTCAAGAACGTCATCGCCAGCGTCAACCGCTCCGGCCTCACCACCATCGGTGCTTGCGGCGATGTCGTGCGCAATATCATGGGACCGGCCTCTCCCATCAAAGATTTTGTCCATACCGATGCCCAAGAACTCGCTGAAGAAATCAGTCGCCGCACTCTCTGGCGTTCTTCCGGCTACTCGGAAATTTGGCTCGATGGAGAAAAAATTG
>JAYVZW010000013.1:0-2723 GCA_043783015.1 Verrucomicrobiota bacterium | reverse complement strand
ACAGCAACATCCAGCGCCGTCACTCGTTGTTCACGGGCCAGCAGTTCCGCCGTCATCCCGCCGGGGCTGGCCCCGAGTTCCAGCCAGTGACTGCCCGCCGTCATTGCCTGGCGATACAGCAGAAGATAATGCAAAGCCTCGGCAATCTTCGCCCCGGCCCGGCTGATAAGTTCGGGCGATTCCAAGCCGATGTATTTGCTCCCACCCGCATAAAAACCGTTGGCCTCGCGAGGATTTTGCATTCCACAGAACAATCCTTCCCGCCCGACGAGACAAAACAAAGTCTCCGACTCCGGGTTTTGTTCCTCCACTTCCTTCACGCGCAACGGCGGAAATAGCTGGAGCACGCGACCACGTAAATTCGTGGCCAGGCTCTTGTAGTAACGATCCGGCGAACCCGCATTGATCTGGCCGATGAGGATCGTCTGCGGATTCCTCGACCCGAATTTCTTGAACAAAGTCTGCGCGGCCTTCTCGACAAAACCTTCCATCTTCTGCGGATTGCAAGGCCAGGCATGTTCCACCGGCATGTTCCAGCGCACGAATTTCGCCGCATCCGACTGACTCACAGCCTTGGGCTTGGGGGTCTTGATCAAATAATATTCGTTGCCCAGCTTGGTGATGGATCGCGCCTCGAGTCGTTGCAAAATCTCATCCGCGATGCCGGAAAAAATCTCCGGGATGCGCACCAGCCACGCCACCGTCTCGTTGTTCTGCTCAGCTATCATCGTTTAATATCGGTCAGTCTCTCAGTTCCATCTCAATCTCCGCAAACGAAAGCCGTGCGGACACCACTGGCGCAACGCAGCGCGCTTGCAAGGCCCACAATCTATCCATGACCGGCATTTGTTCCGGCTCCGTAATCGCACGATCCAGCAGCTCTTCCAGCAGATAACCGAACGCGCGGACTTCGATGCGCTCCAACGCGGCTGAAGTCCGGCTATACATCGCGGAATAAAGCGTGGCGGCGCCAAAATCTCCCAGCAGACAGCGCCCGTCTTTATGCCAAAGAACATTGTGCGCATAAAGATCGCCGTGCAAAATACCAAGTGCATGAAGCCGTGCTGCTGCGGAAGCCACGGCGCGCGCAATGTCTGACAGCACTGGCAGTTCAAAGCGCTGGTTCTCCATGTAAAGATCGCGCGTGCAAGTATCAAAGTCCGGCGGTAAGGCGAGAATGCTGAACTCAGGATCAATCAATGACATCACCATTCCATCTCTTTGCTCCGGATGATTTACCACACGCCCCAGCACCTCGATCAAATTGGGATGCGCCCCCGCCGCAAGCGACGCCTCCATTTCACTTGAGGGCAATCCATCGCTCGTGACCGTGCCTTTGAAAACTTTTACCGCCACCGGTCGCGCAACTTCAGCCGCCGTTTGCCACATTGCGCGATGGATCACTCCCGAGGCTCCTTCACCAAGCTGCTCTTGCAGTTGTAGCTCTGACCAATCCATTTCCGTCATCACGCCCCCATCATTTTCCATCCTGTTCGCGCAAGGATTACCCGCCAGCCCCAGCCAGGACAATCGCGGCAATGACAGCAACCAATCTGGCAATGCACGCAGTTGGTTGGCCGCCAGCCGGATGAGTTCCAGATTCTCGCACGCAGCCATTTCATCCGGCAGCGAGTCGAGTTGATTCCCTGCGAGCATCAGCTTCTGCAATCGCGCACAACGACCGATGGATGGCGGTAGCTTGCGGATGCGATTGTCCGTCAGGATCAGCCAACGCAGCGACGTTGAAAGCGCCTGCGTATCGATGGACTCGATGCGGTTTGATTTGAACCCGATCATGCTCAGGTTCTCGCACTCGCCAAGCACGGCGGGCAGATGCGTGAAGTCGTTTGATGAACAGAAGAGAATCCGCAGCTTGTGCAAGCGACCCAGATCGTCCGGCAACGCGGAGAGGCGATTGTTCGTCAGACTGAGAACCTCAAGTGAATCCGCCAGATCAAAAACTTCACGCGGAATTGCCGTCAGCCCGCAAGCCAGCTCCAGCCGCCTTGCCCCGGCCAGCTTGCCGGCGCGCAATTGAGAAAGTGTGTCCGTCATTGGGGCTTTATCGTGCGCCGGATCGGGCGAATGACCAAGAGCATTCAAAGAAAATGTATGTTTTCCCCCACCCACGGCCCGAATCCATCCGCCGCAGAGCGGCGACCGTTCTCTTAGCCCGGCCTTTCCAAGGCCGGGAATCCGTGATCCATTCCCCTGCGTCGATGTGCCACGCGCGAATCCGGCGCCCCACGCCTTATGGCCGATACCTTCCACAATCTCAACTTCCATCTTATCTGGAGCACGAAAAACCGTCGCCCATGGATCACGGCGGACATCGAGACCCGCGTCTGGGAATATCTGGCGGGCGTCGCGCACCAAAAAAGGATGACACCGCTCTGCATCGGCGGTTTTGACGATCACATACACGCGCTCCTTCGGCTGCCCCCGAATCTCGATGTAAGCAAGGCCGCGCAGCTCCTCAAGGGATCGTCCTCCAAATGGATTCATGAAACCTTCCCCGCACTGCGCGACTTCGCATGGCAGGACGGCTATGGCGTCTTCACCGTGAGCAAATCGGCGATTCCGGATGTGTTTGCCTACATCAAGAACCAACGGGAGCATCATGCGGCGAAAACGTTCCAAGAGGAGTTCCTGGAATTCCTCAAGAAAAACGAGCTGGAATACCGGGAAGAATATCTCTGGGGATGAGCGAGGCGAACGGTTCG
>JAYVZW010000012.1:0-2725 GCA_043783015.1 Verrucomicrobiota bacterium | reverse complement strand
GATCGAGGCGCACATCCTGGATTATGATCGACTTCGTAAACTTTGTGATGAACAATCTGCTGCGCTCAAGTGGGCCAAGGAACTCCTTGAGCAGAACGATCAGGTCAGCAACGGGCAGGAGTAATCACAACCAACAATCAACCGAATAGAAATTGCTCTCCCTCCTTGTGTTGATGTGGCTGGCGGTCATGGGTTCGGTCTTGTGGATTGCCAGCCACGTCCGCATCAAGTGATTTCCCGCTGGCGTAATCCACAGGGATGATTCATAGTTGCCGTCCATGACAAACCAAGACGAGCGATACCGGCAGGGCTACCGATACGAGGCTGGCATTGAGTTCCCTCCCAGGAGACTTGAAAACGGCCAGGTGATGCCGTTGCCAAGTTGGAAAATATTCGGACAATTATATCTGGATGAAAGCGGGGAGTTTTCAAAATCTGCCGCCTATGTCAGCAAGGCTCATTATTTTCAGGAGTTCGTCAGGGAAATTTGGGGCGATGAAAACGACGAGGGGTTCTTCGAGTGGAATCCGAACGCCGTAAAAATGATGGAGGTTTGCATCGAGCATAAGTTCGTTGCAATTGCGGGTTGTGCCTCATCAGGGAAATCCCAGTTCCTTGCGCTGTGGGCGGTGGCCCATTTCATCCTCAGGCCGAGGATGACCAAAATCCTCGTCACGTCGATGACCATCCAGACCGCTGAAGGAAAGGTCTGGGGGATTGTGAAAAAGCTATGGCGGCGAGCCTGCCGAAAACTTGAGATCAAGGACGCCAAGGGCAGCGTCATCATGGAGGGTGAGAAGTTCCTCGGAGGAAAACTGCTCGACTCCATGCACATCATCAAGCGGAGGAGTCCGGACGGGACGCTCCACTCGACGGAAGGCATTGAGCTGATCCCTGCGGAGGCCGGGGAGTTCAAGAAATCAGCGACCAAGATGCAGGGCTACAAGGCTGGCTACGTTTATCTGCTGGCGGATGAGCTGGCCACGCTGGCCCCGAACATCCTGGAAACTTCGAGGGAGAACCTGTTCTCCAACGACAATTTCTTTCTCGTCGGAACCTTTAACCCTGACAGCCATTACGATCCGGGCGGCACCCTGTCAGAGCCTGTTGACGGATGGGATTCGGTGGATGAGTTCAGCTTGGAATGGCCGACGAGGTTTGGTGGCTGGTGTGTCAGGTTTGACGGCACTTTGTCGCCAAACGTGCTGGCGGGCGAAAAACTGTGGAGGGGGTTGATGACCATTGAAAAACTTCAGGGGTTCAAGGAGATGCACCCGGAGAAGTCCATCGGGTTTTGGAAGATGGTCAGGGGTTACTGGAGTCCGACAGGTTCAATGGATTGCATTTACTCGGAGAGCGAGTTCGAGTCAGCCGGTTGCCTGCGCCCGGTCAGGGCATGGGTGTCCTTATGGAAGATGGTGGCTGGCTTTGACCCGGCATGGACTACCGGAGGAGACAGGGCGGTGGGGGTGTTTGGACGGGTCGGCATGGCATCGCTGCCTGAATTTGGAGGGGTTCACCGGATGGTCTGGGAGCATGTGGAGACCTGCGTGTTTGACGAGGAGATCGACAAGAAGGGAACGGACAAACCAACCCAAATCGCCAGGCAGTTCGCCGCCAAGTGTCGCCAGCACTCGGTATCAACCGAGGATGTGGCGCTGGACATCACCGGAGGCCACGCCTTTGCCACTGTGCTGGCGCTGGAGATTGGCAAGGGATTCGCGGCCATAAACTTCGGGGGAGCGGCAAGCGACCTTCCCATGCCCAAGCCGGACAAGCGGACGTGCAGGGAGGCGTTCAAAAATATGATGGGAGAGCTTTGGTATCAAGGCAAGGGACTGGTCAGGCAGGGCCAGATCAGGATGGTGCCGCCATCCACCATCATTGAGCTTTGCGCCAGGACTTACGACGAGACCGGCGGGAAGATCACCATTGAGCCAAAAGAGAAGATGAAGAAGCGAATCAAGCGCAGCCCTGACCGCGCTGACGCCACATGGCTGTCAGTTTATGTTGCGCGGAAACGTCACGGGCTGGCCGGAAAAGAAAAGTTCCCGACCAAGGGCAGGGCCAATCAGTCAACTGAGAACTACCACCTCACGGGAGGAAACCCCAACCATCCGCTTGCCACCCTGGCATCTTGGGGGAAACGGCAGGCCAGGGCGTTTAACCAGCCTGATGAGGCAGAGACGACCGCTCAGGGGGGCTGGGATTCAGGAGGGTGGTGAGAGGTTGCAATGATTGCAACGCCGCCAGAGGGCAGGAATCAACCGCTACGCCGCCTTGCGGGGCTTTTTGAGCGACTTCGACTGAGCTTCCAGGAACTGCTCCATCAGGGAGTCAATGACGTGCGAGAGCTTGAGGTGTCGTCCGGCGCAGCATTCTTGAAACTTTACCAGGATGCCCCGGTCCAGGGAGAAAGATGCAACCTTGTAGTCGCGTGATTTGGTGCGGGACATAGCGTGTGTGTGAGACCCCTGTCCCGCAGCTTGAGTCACCTTGGCATTACCCTCGGACGTTTCAAGCTGCCCGCGTAGCATTGGTGCGGAACAGGGGTTATCAATTTGATATGGGCGAGCATACTCGCCTTGACACCATTTGCAAATAAAATATAATTTAGCAGTTGACGGGATGAATAGTTTATATAAAGTATCCAGCATGAACCCAGAGGAATTTACCGCGCCAGCGTCCCCAACCCCGCCCCGTTACCAGTGGTCATACAAGGGCG
>JAYVZW010000011.1:0-2725 GCA_043783015.1 Verrucomicrobiota bacterium | reverse complement strand
CGCGAGTGATTCGCGATTCTATTGGCTCGCGCTGGGCGATGAGAAAAATCGTGATGGATCGTGTTGCTCAGGCGGTTCGTGTTGCTCGGCTAATGGCGAGACGGCCGGCACGCTCGGAAAAAACGCAGCGGGTCGCGGAGACAATCCTATCGAGACCCTATCGACCTGTCTCGCCCTGATCGAGATCGTGAACTCTTGCAATCTGGCCTGTCCGACTTGTTACGCGGACTCGCCTGTCGGCATCGGCCCGAAGGTGGATGCGGTGCCTCTCGATGAAATCAAAGCGCGCGTGCAAGGTGTTATTGACCGGAAGGGCGGCATCGAAATTCTTCAACTCAGTGGAGGCGAGCCAACACTGCATCCGCAGTTGTTCGAGCTGTGCGCTTGGCTCAAGCAGCATCCCAAGATTGATTTTGTGCTGCTCAACACCAACGGCGTGTTGCTCGCGAAAGACCCACAGTTCGCCCGGCAGATCATGGATGCGTTTGCCGGCGATGGCATCCAACTTTATTTGCAGTTCGACGGCACGCAGATCGCCGGTCAGAAGGAGCTTCGCGGTGCCGATCTTCGCGAGATGAAGTTGCGCGCGATTGAGAATTGCGCCGCGGCAAAGCTTCCGATCACCCTGGCCATGACCGTGACGCATGACAATATCGCCAGCCTCGGTGACGCGGTGCGCTTTGGTCTCGGGCACGAAATTATTCAGGGTATCACCCTGCAGCCGGTCTTCGGCAGCGGACGCAGCACCACAAGCATCAAGCCACAAACTGCAAGCCATCTGGCTCGGCTCAACACCGCCGACATTCTCATCTCACTCGTGGATCAATCGCACGATCTAATCCGCTTCCAAGACTTCACTCCACTGCCCTGTGGCGATCCTAACTGTGCGACCATCGGTTATCTCATACGGCGCGGCAGCAAGGTGTGGCCGGTCAGTGACTTCCTTGATTTCTCCAAGCTGCAAGGCTTCCTGCACGACAAGATCCATTACACGCTGGCCGACCTCGCGCGTTGCGGCTGTGACAACACCGAGCTGGGCGACCTGCTCAGAACGCTTGAAGCCACGGAGAGCAACGCCTTTCGCATCATGGTGAAGCCTTTCATGGATGCGTGGACTTGGGATCAGGATCGCATCGACCGCTGTTGCACGCATGTCATACGGCCCGATGGACAGCTTGATTCCTTCTGCCGGTATTACTCTGGGTTCCCCGACACAAAAGCAGCTTTGTGAACTCAGCACCACAGCATCAGTTCATTCCCGGCAGCGGCGCGTATGCTGCGCTGATGGCGACGGGCATTCTTATTGGTGCTGTGTTTTGGTATCGTCGTTTCAAAGGGCAAAGTGATTTGTTGCTTATCTATCTCGGTGCGCTGGCAGGCGGGTTTGCCGGTGCCAAAATTGCCTATCTGATCGCTGAAGGATGGCTCGATTGGCAGCAACCAGATCGCTGGATGCGCTGGGCCACAGGCAAGTCCGTGCTCGGCGGATTGCTCGGTGGTTATGCGGGGGTGGAAGGTGCCAAGCAACTCCTCGGTCACAAGGCATCGACTGGCGATAATTTTGCCGTGATCATGCCCATCGGCATCTTGCTGGGCCGTGTCGGATGCTATTTAAACGGTTGTTGCCCGGGCATTCCCACTGCGGGAGTGTTTGCCGCCCGTGATGTTGCAGGAATCCCACGCTGGCCTGCACCAGCCGTTGAGGGTGCATTCCAGATAGTCATTTTCATTACGTTTTTGCTGTTGCAACGATGCGGAAAACTTCGTGACCGGCTCTTCTTTATCTATCTCATCACTTATGGCTTGTTTCGCTTTCTCCACGAGTTCATGCGCGACACTCCGAGAGTTTTCATCGGCCTCAGCGGCTATCAATTTATTGCATTGGCGATGGCAGCTCTGGGCTACATCATGCTGCGCAGACGGACGAAATCCATGCTTGCACTAACTGCCGCAAACCATCAGCCTTGAACGATGAAACCGGAAAGACTTCGTCGCGCCATGTTTGTCAGCGCAGTTTGCTTGTTATCATTTCCCTGGCTTACTCCGTGTGTCGGCATCTGGTCAGCCGCGGCAGTGAATGGCGCTCATGATAGCATCACGAAGAGAGACGAGCCGCTGGCTCACCTGCCCACGAAGCAGCTCAAAGAGTGGGCTGTCAAACCGGGGCCAAGGCTCAGGGTCATGGAACATCAGAGCATCCCGCGCAGTTCCCTCATCACTGAGGCCGAGCTCTCCGACGCCAAGGGCGGCAAGGAAGCACCGCGTCCCGGCAGTCTCGTTGGCAAAGGTGCCTCCGCCGCCGTTGATGGGCTGACTTACACGCTTACTTGGGCCGATCCGTTTACTTGGGCTACAAAAAATTCCATGGACATGGGGCCAACAAAACCTCACAGGCAGTTGATCCTCTGCGAATCGACGTATGTGCTGCTCGAAGGCGACAGTATCCGCTATACGCGTTCTGGGAAAAACGGCCCGGTCCTTCTTGCTCATGCCACGGGTGCCACTGTGACGGTCATCACGCCTGACGGTGCCTACATGGCCGGGGCTAAGGACATCTACTTTCGCGCACCAGCCGAGGAAGTCCTGCTGGAACGTCCATACTACGTTCGATCCGCCCAACAGTATTTGACGCCTTCGAAAGACGATTCCCTCATGAAGTTGAACTTCAAGAATCGCAGTGTTTCTTGCAGCGGCGCATTGACTGACCCGTGATCATGGCGAAGCG
>JAYVZW010000010.1:0-2726 GCA_043783015.1 Verrucomicrobiota bacterium | reverse complement strand
GAAAGTGCCCGCGCAATACGCCAGCGCGCTGCCGAGAAATAACGTATTGGAATTCGTGAAGTAATAGGCGCCGAAATAAAACAGAGCTGCGCCCAGCGGGGTCGCAAGCGCGAACAGACAGTTGAGCCAGTGCCGCAAGGAACGTGAGCTGCCTCCAGCGGCCTGCAAGGTGGAGACCGCCATGGCATCAAATGGCTTATGCAAGATCACCGCGAGTGCCACGCCCAGACCCGCGAACATGACATGCTCATGCGCTTGGGCGGCGACCGAGGCGGCCAGGGCAAATCCGTCGAGCAGTGAATGCAAAGTCAAACCAAGCGCTGTGCCAATCCATGTGAGTTGTTTTGCGGATTTGTAGGCCAGAGTTTGCTCATGGTGCACATGACCGTGTTCGCATGGCTTGCTTGATTCATGTTCGTGCTGAAAGCAGTCTTCGGGATCGCCTTCCGGGAGATCATGATGATGAAAGTGGAAAAATCTCTGAAGAAAAAACATTGTCACGAAACCGCCCAGCACCCAGTTCATGGTGCTGGTGACGGAACCCAGTTGCTCGGCGGCGTGCGGCAGGAAATGCAACAACGCGATGCCCAGCATCAGCCCCGCGACAAGGCTGATGGCCATCTGCAAGCGGGTGTGAGTCAGGTGAACGAGCAAAGGCAACCAGCCGCCCGCCAGCGAAGCGATGAGAACACACGCACAATAGATAAATAGCAGCCAGCCGGAGGAAAACATCAGGCCAGTCATAGGGGCGGAGGACGCGCTGTCAATTCAGGAGTTTCTGCGGCGCAGGAATCCGCGGAGGGCAAATGCGCCCAAGATGACGATTTTTCGCAGCTTGCCGAGGCGGATTCTTTCATCGAAGACGCGGAAATGATTGCGGCGGATTTTCTCCAAAATCTCCGAGTAGATTTGCGCCATCATTTCTGCAGCCTGCATTTTCGGGCTGTCTTCTTCAGGAAGCACGGCGGCGGCATCCCTGTAATATTGCCGTGCGCGATCATGCTGGAATTGCAGAAGCGCCTCCATATTGGGATTAAAGCGAAGCTGGAGTATCTGATCTTCGCTCAAATGAAATTTTTCCAGGTCTTCCAGCGGCAGATAAATGCGTCCGTTGCGGGCATCTTCGCCAACGTCGCGAATGATGTTGGTGAGTTGCAGCGCATAGCCGAGACTGATCGCGTAATCTTTGGAAGCGGGATTCTTGCACCCAAAAATCTCTATACTGACCAAGCCAACGACGCCGGCCACTTTGTAGCAATACTTCAGCAAATCCTCGAAGGTGGCGAAGCGAGACGTGTCGAGGTCTTGCAACATGCCATCCACGATCTCTGCCAACATCTCCGGTTTGATGGCATATTTTTGAGTGAGAGCGGCGATCTCGCTTTGCAGTTCATCGGGTTCCTGAAACCCATGCAGCAAGCCCTCTTTCCATTCATTTAACCGGGCGCGTCTTTCCTCCTTTGGCTGGTCGTTGTCATCCGCGATGTCGTCGATCACACGGCAGAAGGCATAGAAGCTCACCATGTCCCTCCGCCTTTTATGCGGCAGCGATGAAAGCGCGAAAGCTAGATTCGATCTGCTACGGCGCGCGATCTGGCGGGAGAGTGGGGCGCGGCTGGTGGTCACTGCTGGGGTATTGGGCGGACAAGATAACCAGCGTTGCGCATAAGCAAGATGCCTGCTGTGAAAAGCCAGAGATGCATTATTGCGGAAAATAACGCAGAAGTGATCCATGCTGATACACCGGGATACAGCGCCAACATCCGTGTCGCATGATTAAGCAACGCCAGAAGCATGACAGCCGTGATGGCATATCCAATCCATGTAATCCAGAGCTTGCGCCACAGCAGCATCATGAAGCCGCCCACCGAGACAAAGTTCCCGCGAATGACGGCGATGCAAAAAGGCAGGGGAGCCGCGACCAACAAGGCTTCGAGCATGATCCACCATTGAAGCTCTCCTTTCATCAGATGAGTGGCCGCATTGAGAAGTGTCAGGAGCAAGGCCAGAGGAATCAATTGGCGCCAGCGTGAAGCCAGCAGCCTGGGGCTTTGATTCAGACAAAGCAGGCACAAGGCGATTTGCGTGGCGGCAGCGGCGCAGCCCTGCCAGAGATAATGCAGCCATGGCGGGCCCCATGCTCCGACGGGAAACTCATGCCAGCGCATCACATCCAGGACCAGCCAGCCGAATTGCATTACGCCATTGGCCACGCAGATTAGCAAAAAATCCGGCCAGACCATGGTGATGGAGTCAGGAAGTCTGGCCTTGTCGGAATCGTGGAGCGCAGCAATGTGACACAAGATGATGCCAATCATGAGCAAGGGATGATTCCGCATCCAACGCAGGGCATCGATGAAGACGGAGCGCTGCGGATGAAACCAGAGATGGATCCCCATCGCGGCCGCAAATCCCGTCAGCCAGATGAAGGCGCTCACATGATTGTCGGATGAACTGGCCACGCGATGAATGTGTCGCAGTTTCCGATTTGCGCCATTGGCAAGGTGCGCCCGGCATCAACGGATCACGCCCCAATGGGATGTGAGCGGCCAGTAGCAAAACAGACCGGGGCCGACTACATTTTGCTCAGGCACCGAACCCCAGTAACGGCTGTCTGAACTGTTGTAGCTGTTGTCTCCCAAGGCAAAATATTCGCGAGGAGCGACGCCAGAGAGACTGACTGGCAGAGGGATTCTGTGATCTGGTGAGTAACCATGATAGGCATG
>JAYVZW010000009.1:0-2729 GCA_043783015.1 Verrucomicrobiota bacterium | reverse complement strand
GCACCCAGATTTCGATGCGCTTGAAGAGAGGCATGGCTCATCGTGCTCTAAATCTATAAACTTCAAACTGCAAACTTCAGGCCACTCCTGAATTCACTCCGCCGCGGATGCGTGAGGCGGGCAGCAAGTTTGTGTCATGAATAATGGGGTCGGCCGGTGTAAGCCGGATTCTGTTCCTGCGCCATTGCTGGCACTGGCGGCGGTCATTTCTCTCACGCATGCCTTGCGGCGCGCGCGTGCTGCTTGCGCAGCCATGCGACTAATACCCGAGGGTTCCCCGCGCCTTTCGGCTCGGTTGCGGCCAGGCGGGCCTTTCCTCTGTTCTGTCTTGCACCGCGTGGGGTTTGTCCTGCGCCCTCGATTACTCTCGGGCCGGTGAGCTCTTGCCTCGCCATTTCACCCTTACCAGACCTTGCGGCCTGGCGGTATATTTTCTGCGACACTTTCCGTGACCGGTTGCTTGCGCTTCCAGCCCCCGCCTTTGCAAGCGGCACGCTGCCCTGTGGTGTCCGGACTTTCCTCTCCCAATCGCCTTGCGACATCTGGCAGCGACAGCCCCCGGCCGACCCGGTTTGAAATTACAAGGCATGAAGGCAAAAGGCAACTGGCATCGCATTGACCGCATTCTGCCATTGACGCGCGGCATCTTTTTTTCCACAATCCCAGCCTTACAATATCTTAAACACCGCCCGCCCATCATGAGCACAGACTTTAAATCACTCCAGGTCGAAAACCGCATCTTCCCTCCCTCTGCTGAATTCAAAGCGAAAGCCCGCATCAGCAGTATGGACGAATACAAAAAGCTTTACGATGAATCCATCAACTCACCCGATACTTTCTGGGCGCGTGAGGCATCGGAACTGAAATGGCAAAAGACATGGGACCAAGTGCTCGACTGGCAGCCGCCCTTCGCCAAATGGTTCGTCGGAGCAAAAGTGAACGTCTGCGAAAACTGCGTGGATCGTCATCTGGAAACACCGCGCAAGAATAAACCCGCGATCATCTGGGAAGGCGAACCCGGCGACACCCGGACGCTGACTTATCAGGAGCTGCATCACGAAGTCTGCCGTTTTGCCAACGTGCTGCTGAGTCAGGGCGTGAAAATAAATGACCGCGTGCTCATCTACATGCCCATGGTGCCGGAGGCAGCCATCGCCATGCTCGCGTGCGCCCGCATTGGCTCGGTGCACAGTGTTGTGTTCGGCGGCTTCAGTTCGGAGAGCATCAAAGACCGCCTCCAAGACAGCGGCGCCGTCTGTGTCATCACCGCCGATGGCGGCTATCGTCGCGGAAAAATCATTCCGCTAAAAGAGAACGTGGATCGCGCGCTGGCCGATGCCGCCAACGTGAGCCGCGTCATTGTGCTGAAGCGCACCGGGCAGGAGATTGCGATGCAAAACGGACGCGATGTCTGGTGGCATGATGAGGTCTCCAAGGTCAGCGCCGAGAATGTGCCGCAAGGTTTCGACAGCGAACATCCGCTCTACATTCTCTACACCAGCGGCTCGACCGGCAAGCCCAAGGGCATCCTCCATACCAGCGGCGGTTACCTCGTCGGCACTTATTGCACGAGCAAATATGTCTTCGATCTGCGTGATGATGATGTCTATTGGTGCACCGCCGATGTGGGCTGGGTCACAGGTCACAGTTACATCGTCTATGGGCCGCTCGCCAATGGCGCGACAGTGCTCATGTATGAAGGCGCGCCCGACACGCCACATCAGGGCCGCTTCTGGGAGATCATTGAGAAATATCGCGTCACCATTCTTTATACCGCGCCCACGGCCATTCGCGCGTTCATCAAATGGGGCGACCAATGGGTCACCAAATACGATCTCAGCAGCTTGCGCCTGCTCGGCAGCGTGGGCGAACCGATCAATCCCGAAGCCTGGATGTGGTATCACCAGATGATCGGCGGCGGTCGCTGCCCAATCGTTGATACCTGGTGGCAGACTGAGACCGGCGCAATTATGATCACGCCGCTGCCCGGAGTCACCCCCACCAAGCCCGGCACCGCCACGCTGCCATTCTTTGGCGTCGATGCGGCGATTCTCGATGAACAAGGTAACGAAGTCGGCCCCAACGAGGGAGGCAAGCTCGTCATCCGCAAGCCTTGGCCCTCCATGCTCCGCACCATTTACGGCGACGCTGAGCGTTACGAACAAACTTATTGGAGCACTTACAAAAACATTTATCTCGCGGGCGACAGCTCACGCCGCGATGAGGACGGTTACTTCTGGATTCTGGGCCGCATCGATGACGTGTTAAACGTCTCCGGTCACCGCCTCGGCACCGCCGAAGTGGAAAGCGCGCTCGTCAGTCACGAAGCCGTCGCGGAAAGCGCCGTCGTCGGTCGTCCCGATGAGATCAAGGGCCAGGCCGTCGTCGCCTTCGTCACGGTCAAGCAAGGTTACGAAGCCAGCCCAGCGCTTGCGAAAGAACTCAAGGCCCACGTCACCAAGGTCATCGGTGCCATCGCCCGTCCTGACGATATCCGCTTCGCCGCCGCGCTGCCAAAAACCCGCTCTGGGAAAATCATGCGTCGTCTCCTCAAAGAGATCGTCGCCGGTGGAGCCGTCAAAGGCGACACTACCACGCTGGAAGATTTGAACGTCGTCGCTGCTTTGCAGGCGGGCGGGAAGGATGATGAGTGAATAATTTACCGCAGGACACTGATTTGGTTTTACTTATCTAATCAGAGGAATGTTCTTCGGCGCACTATGCGCCTC
>JAYVZW010000008.1:0-8218 GCA_043783015.1 Verrucomicrobiota bacterium | reverse complement strand
ACGCGAATACAACGAACGTCGGCCGCACAGTTCGCTGGGGTATCGCACCCCGGCGGAGGTGGCCGCACGCTGTCAAACTCCGCTACGGGCTACGCCCTTCGCTCTGTTTGACAGCGTGAGAGAACAGTGTGACATCAACCAACCAAGGACGCTGGAACTACATTTATGATCCGTCCCACTTCAGGGAGCAGGCCAATCACCCCGTCTTAATATCAAAAATGTGATCAATACTAGGGATGTCGCAGATGAAGAACGCGAGACTTTCTGGATCCCAGGAGATTGGGGGAACATTACAAACGAAAGCAACTCTGGGCAACTTGGGCGGGAGGGTGAAAATATCATTTATCTCGGCTGGACCACTGATTCTGAAAGCAAGGTTCAGAACACGGCCAGGTTTTGGGGGCATCCCTTGGGTGTGAATACTTTGGATGAAATCAAAACTTCGTTGCGGGTAAGTTGCGGGTCAGATATAAATCCTCAGGTGAATACAATTCGGAGAGACATAAATCACGACGCTTTTGCCGGGTCATCAAACTAAAATATTATCAGCTACAGTGCCATGACTTATAAGCTTGCGTTTCACATACTCCTCTTCTCGCTGTCGATAGTAGCCCCCTTTTACGGTGCCGACAAGGCGGCCCCTGCCATCCCAATTATTGCAGGCGACATTGAGTCATTTACAATCAAAGTAGGAACCTTGGAAATGACCAATGTTTTGGCGCGAAGTTACGTGTTTTGCTGGGAGGGCGGGGAAGAAGCATTTGATTGCACAATGGAAGGCTTGCTCAATGCTGAGAACGCAAGGAAAGCAGGTCCGGGCTTGGAAGAAATCGGTCTTCGGTCCACGGAAGGCAAGGAATATGTCTATGGCAAGCAAGGCAAGGCAGCATTCGCTGAAGCTTTCCAAAAGGAGCACCCAGGGGTAGGTGCTGAGGTCCTTATTTTTAAGATAATTACAGGCCAGCGTCTCGAGTTACGGCCTCATGGGAAAACCAATGTATATCGCGTGGATTTAAAAATAGCTGGCCGCGGGATTATTCTTTGGAGCAATGTTCCAAATCAAAGAGACAGTGCGAGATGAGAACAAAAGGGTCGCATCCCAATAAACGACAAATGAATCAGCCTTGGTCAGACAGGCCGACTCGCTCAAGCTCCGGCCCTCCCCTCGGTAACCTTGCTGCAAGGGGGATTATACGCGTGGAGAAATCATGGCTGATCCCGGACAAAACAACAGAAACAAAATATTTTTATCAGCTACGCGCAGGAAACCTTTCACCCTAGCTCATGAGCTGGCGCATATCTTGACTAATGCTGGACATCTCGGTGAAAAATACAATTTAGATTATAATGATACACCCGAACGCGTTGAACATAATCTTATGAAGAAAAGGACGTCTGATGCGCATACTAAAATCACTGACACAAGGCGTCTTTATAATATCCAAGAAGCAGCGATCACCAAAGAAACACAACCTAAGTAACAGTTACTATGAAAGCATTAATATACCAAGTATTGATTGTTGCGCTTTTACTAGCTGTGCAGAAGCATCACTCTTTTGCAATCGATACCAAAATAATACCCCAAAGCATTCAAGATATAATATCAAAATTAAGGCCAATCAAAGTTGGATTATTGAGACGTGA
Organism: Verrucomicrobiota bacterium; assembly: GCA_043783015.1. GTDB lineage: Bacteria > Verrucomicrobiota > Verrucomicrobiia > Verrucomicrobiales > Verrucomicrobiaceae > VFKE01. Next base: position 6,574 of record JAYVZW010000008.1, on the reverse strand, counting down.
CGAAATAGACAAGTTAAAAAAAGCCGAGGGAATTTCACTGCTATTAATGGATATAGTTCAAACCAGTTACAAAAAGGTAACCGATGATCCAGAATATTCAGACGTGGCCGAAACCGTTTTAATGGTGCTCCATGCACGGGGTGACCTGACAGAAAATGATCTGAAATGGATTCGAGATACGCTGGAAGATCAGCTTAAGATACCAACCACACGGCAAAACAACTATCTGATCCCCTACAAAGAAGACGGCCTAATTATTCTGAGCAAATATCCTTCTCAAGCCAATGAAGACATTCTCATCAAATATTTGCAGCCAGAAGGTGATGCATCGTATCACAGCTTTGGAATGTGGGCTTCAGAAAGTCTTGCTGACATCGGAACTGCGAAAGCAATTCCAGCACTCGAAGCATTCAAAAAAACTTGCTCGCCGGAATCAAGCGGATATGAACAGGCGACGAATGCCATCTTGAAAATACAAGAACGAGAGCAGCAGAAATCCAAGAGTGAATCCACGAAGAAATAGACACGGAAGTTCTCCGTCTATACGCTTGCGGGATGAAACCCTGCCGTCTGCTATGCCTTGGCCTCGCAACTTTCGCGACTTTTTCAAAGCTCAAATCTGCCGAAAGAGAATCCATCTGCCGCGAAGCTTCGCAACTCATGCCGGCACCGGCGACGGACAAGCCAGGCCGGAAATACATGCGCGATCGAGTGGCGCAGATTGGTCATTTGAAACTCGATGTGACGCCGGACTTTTCCAAGCGCAGCATCCACGCCACTTCGTCGCTCACTTTCAAGCCCATCGCGCAACCTCTGACGCGGCTGGAGTTGGACGCGGTGGGATTGACCATCGAAGGCGTCACGGCGCAGGGTGCGCACTTGAAGGAGCATGAGGTGACCGACGAAAAACTTGTGCTCGTCTTTGATCCGCCGATTCCTGCGGAGGCGGAAGCGGGTGCCGTGATCACTTATCGAGTGCAGCCGGAGCAGGGCTTGTATTTCCGCACGCCCGAGATGGGTTACAAACCGGGCGATACGCAAATGTGGAGCCAGGGCGAGCCGGAGCTGCATCGCTTCTGGTATCCGGGTTACGATTATCCGAATCAAAAATTCACCAGCGAGGTTATTTGCCATGTGCCCGAGGGTATGTCGGTGGTGTCCAACGGAAACCTGGTCTCGAAAGCCAAGGACGCCGCCGGTCTGATCGCGTGGCACTGGAAGCAGGTCAAGCCGCATCCGAATTATCTGGTGGCGCTGGCGGCGGGATATTTTTATACCATCGAGGACAAGCTGGGCAATCTGCCGCTGGCGATTCATGTGCCGCCTTCCGAGATAGATCAGGCAGAGAATGCGTTCCGCGATACCAGAAAAATCATCGACTTCTACCAGCGCGAGACTGGCGTGCCGTTTCCGTGGGACAAGTATCATCAGGTCTATTGTCTCGATTTTCTCGCGGGCGGAATGGAAAACACCAGTTGCACGTTTAATACCTCCGGGATGCTCTTTCGCGATGACACGGAGCAGCTTCGTTCGTTGCGCGGACTGGATGCGCATGAAACGGCGCACCAGTGGTTTGGTGATCTGGTGACCTGCCGCGACTGGTCGCATCTCTGGCTCAACGAGGGTTTCGCCAGCTACTACACTGTGCTCTACGAAGAGCAGGCGCAAGGCACGGACGCCATGCGCTATGATTTGTGGCGTGAGGCGCAGCACATTTTCGAGTCGCTCGACACCAAGCCAATCGTGTGGCGCGATTACGCGGATCCGATTGTGCAGTTCGATTACCGCGCCTATCCCAAGGGGGCGTGGGTGCTGCATATGCTCCGCTCGAAACTGGGGGCGGATCTTTATCGCAAGTGCATCAAGACTTATCTCGAACGGCATCGCGGCGGGAACGTCAGCACGGACAACTTGCAGGATGTGATCGAGGAGTTGAGCGGGCTGTCCTTCGATCAGTTCTTCGACCAATGGCTCTATCACGGTGGCGTGCCGGAATTGAAATTGGAATACTCGTGGGATGCTGCTGCGAAGCAGGCAAAGCTCAATGTGAAACAAACGCAGAAAGTCACGAGCGAGGTTTTGTTGTATCGCCTTGATCTGCCGGTTCGCTTCTGGGTGAAGGGACAGGATAAGCCGGTGGACTTCAACGTGGTAATGAGCAAGGCCGAGGAGGATTTTCATTTCCCGATGGATGTCGCGCCGGAACTGGTGCGCATCGATCCGGATTACACGCTGCTCGCAAAGATCGACTTCCAATCGCCGCCGGACATGTTGCCGCGCCAGCTTAAATCCGATGTCATCGGACGAATGCTCGCCGTGCGTCAGTTGTCGAAAAAGAAAGACTCGGAAACGGTGAAACAACTGGCGGAGGTTTTGAACCGCGATGCTTTCTATGCCGTGCGCAGCGAGGCGGCGAAAGCTCTCCAGACCATCGCCACGCCTGAGGCCCGCGCCGCGCTGGCGCCAAGCCTGAAGCAGGATGATGCACGGGCGCGGCTGTCCGTGGTGGAAGCTCTGGCTGCGTTTCCCCATCCCGAGGCGCAAGAGGCCTTATGGAAACAGGCGCAGATAGAAAAGAATCCGCAGATTCTGGCCGCGATCATCAAGACCTGGGGCGCGCGTCCGGGGGATGCCGCAGTCTCCGCCGCGTTGCGGAAATACCTGATCACGCCCAGCTATCATCAAGTGATCGCCTGTGCCGTGATCAACTCATGGCGCGCTCAAGATGACGCGAGCGCCGTGCCGGACATCGTCGAATGTCTGCGCAAAAATAGCCTCGAGTTTTCCTCGTCCGCGCTGGCACAGGCTTTTGATGCGATTGCATTCCTTGCCCGCAACGACAAGGACCGCGAACTCGCACGCACCTTTTTAACCGAACATCTGAATTATCCGCGCGAGGAACTGCGCGTTGCCGCTGCAAAGTCGCTCGGCACCTTGCGCGATCCGAAATCCATCGCCGTGCTCCAGCCGCTCACGAACCGATACAAGCTCATCAAAGACCCCGTGCAAGATGCCGCGGCGAAATCCATCGCCGCACTGGAAGCTGAGCAAACCAAGGCGCAGGAACTGAAAGATGTCTGGGCCAAATTGCAAGACTTGGAGAAAAAATCCGAGGAGATGAACCGGCAGCTTGAGAAGACCGGGAAGAAACCGGAGTCACCCAAGTCCGCCGGGAAGAAGTAGTTTCGCTGAGGTCCGCATTCGTTATGACAAGCGCTGAACCCTCTTTATCAAAACGTCCTTATGTCATCTATCGGGACAATCTTGGTTGTGGTTTCTGGTCGAACTTCTCCTGTGTGCTGCAGGGACTCGATCATGCCGAGCAGGCGGGCCTGATCCCGGTGGTGGACATGGAGCGTTACCCAACCCGATACCATGAAGACGACGATTGGCTGGGAACAAGGAATGCATGGGAATATTTTTTTGAGCAGCCTGCGGGCCTGTCACTCAATGATGCATTGCTGCTCGATCCCACGGACAATCAGGGCTGCACAGTCGGGCGTTTCCTTAGCATTCATTTGGTCGCGCCGTCTGATGAATTGACACGTCGTGCACGTAAACTCTTAAAAAAATATATTCGGATCAAACCGCATGTCATGGCGATTGCGGACGCCGTGATGGCGCCGGGAGTGCATGAAAACACACTTGGAGTTCATGTGCGCGGGACGGATATGCGCGGCGGCCAGGCCATACTTCATGCCGTGTCTTCCACGCCCGCGACTTACCTTGACCAGGCCGCGCAACTAGATCGGGCCAGAGCTTTTTCAAAGATATTTCTGGCCAGCGATGAACGGGAGACGGTGGAAATGTTCCAGCAACATTTTGGTTCCCGGTTAATTACCAACGATTGCCACCGCACTTCTGCGGGCGACGTGCCGAGCGAAGGTTATGAATGGCTGTTTCGCCCGCAACGGGAACGCCATCGCTATCTGCTGGGATTGGAAGTTTTGGTCGATGCGTTGCTACTTTCCCGATGCGGCCACATGCTCTGTGGCATCTCCAACGTCTCGCAGTCGGCGATCTATTTCTCGGACGAAGGGCAGACGGTTCACGCCGTTCCGCCCATCTGGCAGATACCCGAGTATATGGGGCCGTCGCTGGGCAGAGATTTTGTCACCACCATTGCGCATCCCACGAATCCGCCTTCCGCCCACGCCCTTGCCACGCAGTTGGAAGAAATGCGCCGCTTGTTGGAAGCATCGGAAAACGCAAGGTCGGAGGCCAGGGTCGAGCGTGATGTTTTGCATGGCCGGCTGGTAAAGGCACTGCTGGAAAACGGGGAGTTCAACGGCCGGCTTGCGGAGGCCAACTGTTCCTTGAAGATCGCGCGCAAGGAAATTGCCGCGTTGGAAAAACAGACGCAAAAGAACAGTGCCATGATCGCGCTGCTGCAGCGCCGCGTCTTGGCATTGGTGAATGGGTGGACCTGGCTCGGCTGGCGTTTGATGCCGTGGACGAAGCCTTCCTGGCGGCATAACCCTTTGCTCAAAGACGCAACGGATTGATTCGGCTGGTGCAAGGGACGCACTGCGCTTAGCATTCTTCACATTCTGTTTTCATGCCAAACCTTAAGGACATCGCCGCCACTTATTATCTGGACATGGTCGCTCGTCGCTTGTCAGCGGACGACAACGTCACGGATCACTCAACGGCGGAGACAATGGAGAGTTCATCCGTCCTGCGCGATGACTTGCGGCGACTTCTGGCGCTAGCAAAGGAACGCGAGGCGCTCGTTGAGCGACTGAGGGAGGCGGATGCGAATCGCGCGCAGATTCATCAGAAGTTAAAATCAGAATGGAGGGACAAGCAGGTAGAGGCGGACAGATTGCGCCGGAAGATGCGAACTCTGCGGACTCTGTTGCGGAAACGCAGGCATGTCATCCGCGATCTCTCCGGGCAATTAAAGGCGTCGCGCAAGAGCCTCATCACAGTTTATGGAAACCCGCACATGATGTCACCCCAAGAGGCATCGGCAGCTCCGCCAGGCGGATGGTGGGACGCGCTAATACGGCGGATACTGCGGCGCTTCGAATCGCTTCACGGTCTGATATGGCAAAGCTGGATGCGCCTTGGCGTGCTAAGGCAGTTTGAGGCGCGGCCGGTGATACCAGACCGTCTGCCCCAACCGCGACTGACCGTGGAAAAACTGCCGCGCATCAGCATCGTCACGCCCTCTTACAATCAAGCCGCCTACCTTGATCAGACAATGCTCAGCATTCTCGATCAAAACTATCCGCACCTCGAATACATCGTCATGGACGGCGGCTCCACGGACAGCTCCACCGAAATTATCCGGCGCCATGAAAGTCGCCTTGCGCACTGGCAGAGCGCGAAGGATGGCGGCCAGGCCGATGCCGTGCATCAAGGACTGATGAAAGCCACTGGCGACATCATGGCCTGGCTTAATTCAGATGACCTCATCATGCCGGGCACGCTCGCCTATGTGGCGGATTATTTTGCGCGGCACCCGGAAGTGGATGTTGTTTACGGCCACCGCATCGTCATCAACGAACGCGGCCATGAGGTCGCGCGCTGGGTGCTGCCGCAGCATGACGCCGAACTGCTTTTATGGGCCGATTTCATCCCGCAGGAAACCTGCTTCTGGCGTCGTAGTCTCCACGAAAAAGTTGGCGGTATCGATCCGAGTTTTCAGTTTGCGCTCGATTGGGATTTGTTGCTGCGGTTTCAAAAGGCAGGCGCGCGCATGGTGCGGCTGCCGTATTTCATGGGCGCATTTCGCATTCACACCGAGCAAAAAAACGCGGTCACCATCCGCACCGACGGCTATCGCGAAATGAACCTGCTCCGACGGCGCGAGCTCGGTGACGAGTTCAACCGCGGAGGGCTCGCCCGCCGCGTGAACAAGGCCCAGTTCAAAGCACTGCTGCTTACCTGGCTGCTGCGTTTTAGAATCCGGCTGTGATGTCGATTACACGTGAATTGGATGCCCGGCGGCGACCTCGGTCGCTTCCTTGAGCATCTCGGCCAAGGTCGGATGCGCGTGGATGGTGGCTTCGATTTCGTCCATCGTGGCTTCGAGGGTGACGGCTAGATTCATCTCTGCGATCAGCTCGGTGGCTTCGGAACCGATGATGTGGGCACCGATGATTTCACCGTGCGGTTCACCGTAGAGAATCTTGACGAAGCCTTCCGGCTCAGCGGCAGCGAGTGCTTTGCCGCTGGCTTGATAGGGGAACTTGCCGACCTTGAACTTGAGGCCTTTCTCCTTCGCGGCGGCCTCGGTGAGCCCGACGCTGGCAACCTGCGGATGGCAGTAAGTGCAGCCGGGGAAGGTGGTGACTTTTTTCGGTTTGTGGCCGGGCTTGAACAGGCCTTCGACACACTGAATGGCTTCATAGCTGGCGACATGGGCAAGCCACGGCGGCCCAATGATGTCGCCTGCGCCGAAGACGCCTTTGACGCTGGTTTCGTAATTGGCGTCGGTCTGGAGCCAGCCGCGCTCGGTGGTCTTCAATTCCACACCGCCAGGCATGACGGGGATGACGCCGATGGCCACGAGGCAGACTTCGGCATCGATGGTCTCGCTGACTGCGCCTTCAACGGTGAGGCTGAC
>JAYVZW010000007.1:0-2735 GCA_043783015.1 Verrucomicrobiota bacterium | reverse complement strand
TTGTGTAACCGGTGATGCAACGGTAGCAATCTCCAGTTCCTCCTGTGCGGCTGCTGGGGTCAATCACTATGGCATTAGTGGCGTAATCGGTTGTAACTGCCACGGCGGTGCTGCTAAACTCCGGGGCGACGGGCAACCAGAATCCAAAGACGATGCTCAACCCGCTAGTCTGCGGATAAATGCCGCTGGCATCATCAATCGTCGGGACGGGGTAGGCACTGTTCGCACCCGGAATGCGAGGGTCTGCGCTCCATATTGAATACCAGCGTCCATAGGCGATGGATGAAAGGGCAATGACTCCATTAGTGACGGTCAATGCTCCGGTCTGTAATGCCCATGACCACATCCAGCTTTTGCCTTTGCAGAGTTCCCAGCACGATTTGTAGGCATTGCCCAGCCAACTGGCCGTATTAATGGCGGAGACGGAATTGCCGGTGCGAGCAAGAAAGTCATCTCTCAATGACTCGTAGGACATGAGTGTGATGTCCGCGCTCATGCAGCCCGCCTTTCTGGTAGCTTGCTCCAGCGGGTTTCAGGAACAATAATGCTGCTTTCCTTGCATTTCTGTTTCTCGCGGTATTTCAGTTCTTCGTTTTTCTTCTTCCACCACTTATAAAAATCGGAGTCTTCTGCCCAGCATTCGTAACCGGAGAAATCGGTGATGCCAGCTTCCAACGCATCCACCTTAAACTTAGCCGCCCAAGAGACATAAGCCTCGATAGGAATGTCCATTACGGGGCGAAATCCTCCTTCTTGAGAAGCGGCGTGCTCGCATGATTTGACGGCTTGCACGGTCTTGGCAAAGCGAAGCAGCATAAGCTGGCGGCGGGCGTCCTTCGCATTTTGAAGGTCGAGCTTCATGCGTGCATCCGTGGAGCCGGTGCGAACACCGTCCATGGCTTGCAGTCCTAGAAGTCCGTCCATAATCGGGTCTTGATGAGGTTAGGAGTTGTCCCGGCGTGGCCTCTTTAGCCTGCACCGGGACAACAACTGGGAGTTAGGCGACAGCGCCAGTGATAACCTTGCCGTGTGCCTGTGGGTTAAGCACTTCGGTGACGATCAGGGCGTCGATCAACCCGCGACGGCTCGCGCCATCGAAGGGAAGCTCAACAAACTGGGGAGCCTGAGCGTAGCCAACTTCAACCATGTCCATGTCCAGCAGTAGGAAATGAACGCTGGCATCAAGCCAGAAGCTAACCATCAAGTCCATCGGGCCGAAGTCGGACTCATAACGAGTCACGTTCATGGTGATGGTCTCAGTGTCGGGCTGGTTGAAACGGCGCACGGGGAAGGTGCTGCCGCTCTGTCCGTTCAGGTCGGTGCGGGTGAAGCTGGTGAACTGCTGCTTCATCGCTGGCTGGCAGATGCCCCAAAACGTGGTGGACGCGCGCTTGCGGGCGGTTGCCACGCTTGCCGTGATGCTCTGGATGTTGTCTTCCGTGACATTAGCGGGGGCGGCTTTGCTCACAATGATGGACGAGGCTGGCGTGCGGTATGCAGTGTCAGGGGTAGTGCCAGCATCGGTGAATCGGGCGTTCGCTTTGCTAATCCAGCGTGGGATGGATCGGGTTGTGCTGGCGGTGGCACCAGCGGCGGCGGGAACGGATTCGTTGTCCGAGAGGATGGTGGCCTCAAGGTCGCGGTGGAGTTCAAGCGTCTTGTCTTTCACGTTGTCCTGGAAGGCGTCGGTCGGCACTGCGTATTGCTTGCCGAGCAAATTTGCTTCTTTAGACACATAAGGAAAACGGGCCAGTCGTTGGAACCTTCCAAGCAGCATCGTCTTGTTAGCGTAGTTGTTTTCACCAACGCTGGAGTAGTCCGGTGCGGTGCCTTCGATTACGCCGCCAGTGGTAGCGTTAGCGTAGGTCTTTACGGGCCATTCCGGGGTGGATGACATAGGCTTGGGGGCCTTGGCAATGCGGCTGGAAACGGGGGTTTCCATGCCGATGAGGGTGATGAAAGACTGGCGCACGTCGCGGACGCGCTGAGTCGCGGCAAAAGTTGTATCGAGGAGTTGGGACATAATGTTAGGGTAAGATGAAGGGGTGGTGTGTTGGCTTAGATGGCTCCTGCTGAAATCATAGCTTCGATGTCCTGCGCTTTGCCGTTCTTGGCGTCGGCCCACACGTTATTGCGGGGGTCTCCGGTTTCGGCATTACTTACAGGGGCACGCGAGGCACTGACGGGCGGAACAAATTTAGGTGGAGTCTTCCCGGTGACCTTGTCCTTGCCGTTAAGCGGTGGCTTTGCAGCCAGGGCTTTGATGGCGGATTCCTTCTTGACTGCGACTTCTTTCTGGTGGGCGCGCCATTTAACGGCATCAGCCACAATGATGTGAAAGTCCGGCAGGGTGCGCGGATCGTTCACCAACAGCTTGTTTAGAAAGGAGTGATCCTCATGCTTAGGGTCAAAAAGCGTCGGGGCGTCCTTGCGGGCTGCGGCCATGCTTTCTTCCTGCTGCTTGAGGACGGCGGTCTGCGCATTCTGGTTCTTTAGCAGGAACAGTGCGTAAGCCTTGTTCTGCTTAAGTTTTTCCTCTGCGGTGCTGCGTTCGTCGTCGGCGTAGGCATCAATAGCTTCGGGGCGTTCGGCCCAATCGAGGAAATTGGTTGCCTTGTCGATTTCGGCGGCAAGTTTGGCAGGGGTGTCCAGATGGGCCAGAGGAGAAGATGGGAGCGGCGTGGAAGGATGCTCCTTGGCTTGCGCCAGTTCAGCTTCCAACGTCTCGCGGGTGG
>JAYVZW010000006.1:0-2739 GCA_043783015.1 Verrucomicrobiota bacterium | reverse complement strand
GCTGCGGCAAAGATCATCATGAGCGGCTTGAGTGAGCGCCATTTATCGAGACGCGGATTCGGCTGCACGATGCCAACACTGCCCGACGCAGGCGACTTAAGCGATGGCAGGTTGAATGCCTGCTGAAGTTTCGACGCTTCAATGTATTCACCGGCACTCCACGAAACTTCATTGAGTTCGTGATAAATTTCACGCGAGAGAATAAAGGGCGGCGCAATGTAATCCGCGCATCGGGCTTTCTCACCACGGCGCACCTGCCAGTAGAACTCGCCTTCGACGTAATTGACCTCACAGTTCTCGTCTGCGAAGAGACGGTAACTGCGGCCTTCGAATTTCATGTCCATGCCAGCACCGAGCGGGGCCTTGAGCAAGCGATCCACGATCGTCCAGTGCCCCTGAAACTCAGTGAGCCAACGGAAGCCAAAGCACGGATTGAATAGCAAATACTCCGTCCAGCCGGTTGCTGAATCACGCCGATATTGAAAACCGATGTGCTCCCATTCGATGCCGTCAATCACGCCGCGCTGACCCAGGGGAATCTCCGGTTTGATGGCACGCGCAGCCGCCGCCTTCTGCACCACCGTGAGCTGCGGCGTGCTGGTGTCCAGCAGCTTGCCGCAGTGAGAACACACCGCCGTCATGGTGAAGCCAGCCGCCCGAAGGTTCACCACGCCACCGCATGAAGGGCAATTCAACGCGCCCGTTTGATTCCGCTCCGTCGCGAGCGCCACACCATTCCATCCCGGGACCGGCTTGAGATTCTGCCAGTTCAGTTCAACGAAGCTCGCGTTTTTTCCTTCAAAGAATCGCCAGCCATCAGTGGTCTTTTCCAGTGTGGCCACCAAGCCGTCGGAGCGTTCCAGATCAATCGACTCCCATTCCTCGCCAGTAACCACAGGATCGGGCAACTCACCTTCGCCGCCAAGACATGCGACGGGTTTCGCGTCGGTTACGCGATAGTTCATGCCGTTGATCTGAATCTTACTGTCGGCTTTGAACTGGTCCTCTCGGAATGCGATTTCAGATTGCAACGCCGTCTCCCGCAGCACCATGAAAAATCCCTGCGCCTCACCCACCCAGCCACGTGTGTGATCGGCGTATTCCACGAACCACTCGCTCCAGCTTCCATCCGTCCACTTCACGCGCGTGCGACCGAGCAGCGTAAAAGCAAGACCATCCATCTCGCCGTGCGCACCGATTTGCAGTGGTGACATATCCGGTGGCAACACTGCGAGTTGACCGATTGCCTCCACGTTCACATCGCGCCGCACCACCACGCTCTGGCAGTGCGCGCAGACAGACGCTTCCGCCGTGGCACTCTGAAACACCACGGGGGCGCCGCATTGGGGGCAATCGAACTGGCGCATGAAGTTGCAATCCTAGCTGGGCGCGTGTTTTGTGCAAGCACTGCAACTCATCATGCCGATCCTCGAATTCTACTGTCCGGACAATCACAAGATTTACTCGTTCCTCTCGCGCAGCAACGCGACCCGAGACCAGACGCCGCGCTGTCCGGAGAACCCCGCCTTCCGCATGGAGAAGCGTATCTCCCGCTTTGCTTTTCTGCGCGGCGCGAAGGAGGAGTCGGCGGACGATCCTTTCGCCGGCATCGATGAATCCAAAATGGAATCCTTCATGGCCGACATGGAGCGCGAGATGTCCGGCATGGACGAGGCTAATCCCGACCCGCGCCAGATGGGCCGCCTCATGCGCAAGATGACCGACGCGCTTGGCGACAAAACACCGCCGGAGATGCGCGAAATGATCCGGCGACTGGAAGCGGGCGAAGACCCGGAGAAACTCGAGGCGGAATTCGGCGACCTCGGCGGCGAGGAGGGTGGGGAAGGCGGCGCTGATTTGTTTGCCGCCACCGTGAAGAAGATTAAGGCGGGGCTCAAGGTTCCAGTGCGCGATCCGAAGCTTTATGAGATGGGGGAGTTTGTGGATTAACACAAAGCCGAAAAAATTTCCTTCCATGTTCTCCATTCTTCACAAGGCAATACTTCCCATGATTAAGGATGAAGACGGCTTTATCAGGGAATTTCGTTTAGAAAGCATACCAAAGGAATTACAACACGAGTTGAAGTTCACAACTTTGAACAAGTTTGCAGATGGCCGGAGCTATGAGGTCGTAACGTCTGCTGATGTTCGTGATCTGGACACCAACTTAATTTACTTTGATCAAGACTACTCGGATGAAAATGACGGAATACGCTGGCTCAATTGGGGAACGCTGTTTTGTAGGGATGCAATTGCTTGGAATCACTCAAATAGACAAGATCCTGGCTTTTCGTATCAGCTAAAAATCCCAATTCATAACTCAGTTGATAGAAAAACACTGAAAGAAGCTCTTGTTGAAGCTTGCCGACGTTATTGCCAAACTTTCCCGAAAGTGCGGCCCAAGTCTGTTAAGCATGACGACGTGGTCGCTATTCTGAACGAAGCGTTTCCCTGCCTTCAGGAAGTCCCATTCAGTCATATGCCGCGGTTTCCTGCGATGTTCTTGCAGAGAAGCGTTGAGATTGATCCAAACACTTTTGAACTGACAGCCAAATTCGAACGGCCAAAGTTCAATCGCGCATGGGAAAAGAAGGTGCCCCTCGCGGCTGTTGATCTTCGCTTAATGAGTGTGGGGAAAGCAGTCCAATCCAACGCCTTTTTGTTGTCACTTCATAGATGTGAAGGCGCAGCCGTATGGTCAGCTAAGAATGACGCCGAATCTCCCATGCGAGAGTGGCA
>JAYVZW010000005.1:0-2748 GCA_043783015.1 Verrucomicrobiota bacterium | reverse complement strand
GAATGCACACCGAGTTGTCTTCAAATTTTTGGAGGCAAGCCGGGTCATGAAGCAGCACATTGGTATCCAGAACAAAGGTCTTCACCTGAGTCGCTTTCGGAATTGGCAGACTTCGATTCCGTCCTGGTTTGCGAGCTTTACGGGAGCGTTGCCCGTTGCCCTCGGGTTCATTCATCTGCTTGGCTGCCGGGTATTTTTCACCGGGCAAGGAAGAAGGGGCGGAGAGAACGGGTTCAGAGAGCATGGTTTGGGGTTGGGTTGTTTGATTATCGCGCTGCAAAAGACAACGCCGCCAGCAGAACAAAGTTCCGAGGGCGGCGCAGAGGCGGATGAAAGGGGCATCCGAAAATTAATTAAGGTTAGTGAAGTATTTCTTGTTTCATCGCCGATGAGCAAGCAGAAAATATTTTTTGAGAGCGATTTTTTCTGCAAGATATTTTCCTTCGTGCGGGATTATGCCTTTGCTCGCAATTGCAAGCCGCCACTTTCAGGCCACATTGATACCCGCATGCTCTTTCGTCATTCCAAGGCCGATCTCTTCATTCCCGACCAGTGTGATCCCGCCCAAGCCTTCGCTCGCGTCACCCATCTTGGCATTGTCTCGCATCAAGATGACCTGGAGATCGCCGCCTATCACGGCATCGCGGAATGCTTTCGTAACGATAATTACTGGTTCGGCGGCGTAGTCGTTACCAACGGTTCTGGCAGTCCGCGCGTCGGCCCCTACGAGCACTACACCGACGAGCAAATGCAGGACGTCCGCAAGCAGGAGCAGCGCAAAGCAGCGTTCGTGGGTGAATACAGCATGATGGCCCAGCTCGGCTATCCCAGTGACGATGTGAAACAAAAGCGCAAAAGCGATGTTACCGCCGATCTCCTGAGCATCCTCAAGATGACACGCCCCCGCTTCGTCTATCTGCATAATCCGGCCGACAGGCACGACACGCACGTCGCCACGTTTCTGCGCTGTCTCGAAGCCTTGCGCGCGCTGCCCAAGGATCAGCGGCCAGAAAAAATCTACGGTTGCGAAGTCTGGCGCAAGCTCGACTGGCTGCTCGCCGAGGACAAGGAAATGCTCAAGGTGGACAACTATCCGCATCTCATCAGCGCGTTGCTCGCCGTCTTCGACTCCCAAATCAGCGGCGGCAAACGCTACGACCTTGCCGAGGAAGGATTGCGTCGCGCGAACGCCACCTATTTTGATTCCCACACCGCAGACGATACCAGCCTGTTGACCTTTGCCATGGACCTCACTCCGCTCATTAAAGACGACTCACTGAGCGTTGAAGACTTCACGCTCAATTTCATCGACCGCCTGAAGAATGATGTGAGCGATCGCATCCGGCGGTTTTAGTGAAATGCGCGACTCGCATATAAATCTGAGTCTGAATCAAAAAGGGTGAAAAGTTTTGCCTTACTTATTAATTGATTGGTAAGGCAATTGGGTATTAATTCCGCCATGACCACCATCAAGCTGACCGCGAAACGTCAGGCCACCTTTCCGGCGGAAGTGTGCGCAGCGCTTGGCGTGAAGCACGGCGATCGCATCGAGCTGGAAGCACGCACACTGGGGAAGGAGCGCGTTTGGGTGTTGAAGCCCGTGGCCGACAAGGCTCGTTCTTGGTTCGGAGTCTTAAGCAAATATGCCAGAAAATCCTCGCGTCCATGGAGCAGGGAACTTGATGGTGATGCGACCGGACGGGCTTGGGCGAAGGAATCTGGCAAATGAAATGGGGGCTCGATACTTCGTTCATCATGCGCCTCCTCACCGGAGACCCGCCGGATCAGGCGCAAGCCGCCGCTGCATGGCTGGCGGAACTTCGCAACCATGGCGAACGACCCTTGGTAAGTGATCTGGTCATCGCAGAGACCTACTTCGCCCTACAATCCAGTTACCAGGTTCCCAAGGCAGAAGCGATAGCGGCCCTGCGTGAATTTCTCAACAGCGGAGACGTGGAGGCAACCGGTGCGGGTGCGGAGGTTTTACGAACGGCCAATCTGGCTGCGGCAAAACCGGGTTTCGTGGACCGGATCATCCATGCGGCCTATGCAGACCAACATGCGAACCTGATCACTTTTGAAAAATCTGCGGGGAAACTGCCGAAAGCTAAAGTGCTTCCCTGAACTGCGGGCAGCAAAGCCACTCACTATTTCGCGCCACCCGCCCTGTCCTCCTCCCACTCCTCCATCAGATCGCGCAGCCGACGCTTGAGGCCGAGCTTACGGACGGCGGAGAAACGGTCGATGAAGAGGACGCCATTGAGGTGATCGGTCTCATGCTGGATGGCGCGACTGAGCAAGCCATCGGTCTCCAGCACAACGGCTGTGCCGTCGAGTAAAGTTAGCGTGGCTTTCAGTGCGGCTGAACGGCGGATGTCATCGCGCAGATCAGGGAAGCTAAGGCAGCCTTCTTCAGCAATGATCTTTTCTTTTCCGAATTCGAGCTGCGGATTGGTGAAGACCAGCGGCATGATGTCCTCAAGCTTTTTGTCCTCTCCGTTGACCCGCACATAAGTCACGCATTCGGGATCATGCGAAACATCCACGACCGCGAGTTGGAGAGCGACTCCGACCTGCTGCGCAGCCAGGCCGACTCCGTGGGCGTGGCGCATAGTTTCCAGCATGTCCTCCGCCAACCGGCGGATGTCATCAGTGACGGCCGCGACCGGCTTGCCTTTGGTGCGGAGCACCGGATCGGGATAGAGGGTGATGGGGAGGATCATGGTGAGAGATGCAAAACGGGAAGAT
>JAYVZW010000004.1:0-8275 GCA_043783015.1 Verrucomicrobiota bacterium | reverse complement strand
AGCAATCCTTGGTGATTGGGTTCTCGCGATCGGTGAAATACAAGTTCATCGGGCCTTCGAGCCACTTCGTCAGGCCACGCAGCCACGAACCACCGACAAGCTGTTTATAATATGCCGTGCCCTCCGGGGTATCGGATACGGAACCGGCATGAATCACCACGATGCCGCCACCGCGTTTCGTGTATTCATCGAGCAAGACCCGCTCTTCCGATTTGAAATTTCCACCGCCATCGCGGTGAATGATGAGGACATCGGTGGCGTCGAGTTGCGCTTTGGTCGGGAAGTTGTCACCGCCAGCGGACTTGGCGCCTCGCTCGTTTAGGAGTGTGCTCCAGTCCCGGAGGAATGAAGGGTGATCATGCGAGCCGGGCCCGTGAGATTTTGGGCCGCTGAGAATGAAGACTCGCAAGGGCTTATCGGCCGCGAAAGATGTGAAGTGCAGTGAGAACCCCGAGAAGAGGATCAAAATCTGAAGCCAAAAGCGAGTCATAGTATATTTAACGTGAGTTGATAATAAAATATTTCTATGTGAATATATAAGCGAAGTTCACGCACGACTTATTGCTAAAATTTTAAATGCGTTAATCAAATAATTAGCACATTTAAATCACACAAGTTCAATGCTTTAAATTTAATGACTTAAACTCACGAGTCAGATTGGTGAGCGAATCCTCGACGCCCATGCGTTCAAGGCTGCTGGCCCCGACGAAGCCGTCCGCCGTGGTTTTGCTGAGAATGAATTCTACGTCTTTGGGCGTGTTGATCGGCCCGCCGTGAGTCAGGGTGAAGACGTCTTTGCGCACGGATTTGGCGGCATCAATAATGTCCTGCGTGACCTTGATGGTGTGATCCCAACTCACGACTGCGCTCGTCACGCCGATGCTGCCTCCCACAGTCGTCCCGACGTGGGCGATGACGGCGTCGGCACCTTGCTTGGTCATCTCGATGGCTTCCTCGGGCGTAGCCACATAGACGACACTGAACAAGTCCATGCGATGGGCCAGGCCGACCATCTCGAACTCTTTCTGCACGCTCATGCCTGTCTCTTCCAGAACCTGACGGAAATGTCCATCCACAATGGTGTGCGTGGGGAAATTGTTCACGCCGCTGAAGCCCATGTCCTTCACTTTGCCAAGCCAGTGCCACATCCGGCGGCGCGGATCGGTTGCATGAACACCGCAAATGACGGGGATTTCCTTCACAATCGGCAGCACTTCATATTCGCCAATTTCCATGGCGACCGCATTGGCATCGCCATAAGCCATCAGCCCGCAAGTGGAACCGTGGCCGCTCATGCGGAACCGCCCGCTGTTGTAGATGATGATGAGGTCGGCTCCGCCTTTCTCGATAAACTTGGCACTGATGCCGGTGCCAGCTCCGGCGGCAATGATAGGTTCGCCGCGCTTGAGGGTGGCGTTGAGACGTGCGACGACTTCGAGTCGGGTGTAAGGGTTACCGATTCCGGTCCAAGGGTTTGGCATGTTGATTGATAGATAATTGAAGTTGATCTGGCGACTGATTAATCTTGTTATTCTAACGCGTCTGCGTCCTGATTGCTTTCCAAAAAAGATGATTATGCCCCACCTTGATGTATCTGAAAACCACATTTGCAGTGATTTGAGCGAAAGCTCATCCGTGGCACTTCAGATTATTTCACCGATACCAATATGTCCAAGCGATCCGCAACTTTCTTTCTAACACTGCTGGTTTTTCTGCTGATGGCGCTGACTGCCTGGATTAACTGGGCATTGCAGCGGATCGAGGAAGTCAAAAAACGGGATCACCTACCCGGGCCCCAGAAAACAGGGGAAATCTCGAATAAATCATAACGGGGCTGCGCGCGGCCAGGTTACGGGTTGGCAATGGCGAACAACTGTTTCATTGTCGCAATGAAAACCACTCCGTTGGACGCCGTCGCCGTTGCACTTATGGGTGATTTGAGTTCCACATTGCACAGCAACTTTTTTTCACGCGTAGCGGACAGGATGCAGAAGTTTCCTTTTCGCGTGCCGGCATAAACTTTGCCATCGGCGACAAGTGGTGAAGCCCAAAAGGAACCGTTGCACTCGTGCGACCAAAGTCCTTTGCCGGACGCCGCTTCGACGCAATGCAGTGTGTTCTGTGTGTCTGTGACGAAGATGAGTCCGTCAGCGATGGCGACGGTGCTCATGGTGTGTTTGTTCAGAGCATAGGTCCAGAGGACTGCATTGCCGGTGATGTCTCCGTTACCGGATGGCTCGATGCATTTGAGCCAGGCTTCCGTTTTGCCCCAGAAGACATCGCCACCGCCTGCGATGAACAGCTTCCCATTGTGGAAAACGGGCATGCCGTAGATATTGCTCGGGCCAGTCTGGCGGTTGCTCAAATACGAGTGGATGTCTTTTTTCGGGGCGGTGGGATCCATATCGATGTGCCAGACAGATTTCAGTTTTGCGATCCCCGACACGGGTTTCTCACGGAGCGGTTCAAAGGCGTAAACGACACCGTTTCCGCCACAGAAAAAGATCAGCGTCCGTCCGTTAACTTCGGCGAGACTGGGCGATGACCAGGTGCTGTGGAAAATATCAGGTGCAATATGCTCGTCATCGCGAGCGACCATTTGGCCGGTGTGTTTGTCGATCACGATCAAGCTTGGAGCATCAGGCGTGCGGATGACCTTGTGGGTGTTGTCCACTCCGGTGCCGCTGTTGAGGTAAAGGTAATCACCATCGATAAGAATGGAGCTGTGGGCTCCGTCATGCGGCCAGATGCCGGCGACGGCGCGCAAGTCGCACATCCAGATGATGTCGGCGTCCAACGGGCCGGGTTTCATCGCTGGCTGGTCGTGGGGCGTCATGTGCGCCGCCTCGTCCAGGAAGGGGCCGTCATTGCCATTGGCCATGCCTTGGGCGTCAAGACAGACGACCTCGCCCCGATTGGTCACCGTATAAACCCTGTCACCTTCCACGGTTGCGGGTGATGACATGCCGGTGTTGGGCCAGTCGTAATATTTGTCCCCCTCGAGCTTGGGCACCACTAATTGCCAAAGCAGACGGCCGTTTTTTTCATCGAAACACATGAAAACGCCACGGTCTCCCAGGTGCTTCAGATCCCTGGGTGCGCCGTTATTGGAGCCGATGTAAACCCGGCCTCCGGCTACGATGGGCGTGGAGTGCCCCTCTGTTCCCAGATCAGCGACCCAACGAATGTTCTCCTTGGTCGCGGGATTGAAATGGTCCGGCAAATTTTTCTCGGATGAGGCCAGATTGCGCGTCCATGCTGAGCCCCATTGCGGTTGATCGGCAGCAGACGATGGATGGGTTGTGAGAAGCAGGAGCCACGCGCATGACGAGACGATGGAGGGCAGGTTGTAGCAGAAGTTCATGTGTTTTTGCCGGATTTGGCTCAATCCAAGAACGCAGCAATCCCGGGATTTCTGGCACATAGAGCGTCGATTTCCTCACGTGTCATGAGCATGAAGGTCGTGGACAAGGCATCTGAGAGCGCGGCGGTGGGAGCCAGCGCCCAGGTGCGATCGGACTTGGGGGGCACGGGGCGCATGGTGCGCGGGTTGATGATGTGTGCGCCTTTCACGTGAAAGCCCGATCCGCTGAGCGCATTGTTCTGCAAGACAACCGGTATTATCTCGCGGTTTCCAGCAGTGACCGTCCAACCGCTTTGATCGGGGGCCGCGCCCATGCCGAGGACGGTGCTGTCGCCTGCATTAAGCAATGCATTGGTGATCTTCCAGTCCGCGAGGACATCAGCACACTGGTCCAACGCGTATCCTTTGCCGACGGCGCCGAGGTCGATGATCATATGACTGGCTTTGACCCTCACCGAGTTCATGTCTTCATCGAGTTCCAGCAGATTCATGCCAACCCGTGCCAGCGCTTGAGATTCTTCTTCATGATGTGGAATTCTGGGCGCGTCGGTTTCATCGCGATAAAGTTTCATCAAGGGACCAATCGTGATGTCGAAGGCGCCTCCGGTTTCTTGATGGACGGATTTTGCGAGAGCCAGGCAGTCGGCTGTCGCGAGACCGATGACCGTGGTTTCACCAGCCTTCAATTGGCGGATGCGCGCCGCATCGCTCAGGGGCCGGTAGCGGCTGAGTTCATCCTCAAGCCGGTCAATAACATTGAACACTGCCTGGGATACTTGGGCAGCATAAGTTTCGTCGGCGTCAGAATCAGGAATGATCACCTCGAAATAGGTGGCCATCGCTGTGTGGCGGAAACGAAAAAGTTGAGGAGAGTCAGCCATGATGAGATTCCTCACTGCCCGGCTTTTTGCATTTCCTGAAATTTCGTCCAGATAATTTTTTCAACGAGCACACTCATGACCACACCCGGGCGCAGGCTGCATGATGCAATGGACTCGTAAATGGGCTGCGGTTTTCTCGGTGGCTCCGGAGGCCCGACGAAAGTCTCCAGATCATCGATAGGAACGGCGCGGGGAGTGAGAAGCGAAAGCACGGCATCCTGCCTGTCCTGATCCATGATGATCACGGCGGCATCGAGTTTTGCCGGGATTTCCGTTTGATAGCCCACGTTCGGCATGTCCCGTAAATACCATGGGAGCGGCCATCCAGATTCCGACTGGATGATTTGCACCTGCATTTTGTTGCCATCGGGGTGCAGAGCCGCCAGTTGATGAATTTGCCGCGCGAGATCGACGAGCTTCGGAGTGGTGTGTGAATAGACATATGGATTCAAGTCATGGGCGCTGTAAATTGCCCGTGGCTCCTTGTTGAAATCCGTGGCCAGGCTGGTTTGCTTGCAAAGATTGTAGATGCCCATGGTGAGACCGATGGTGAGCAAGACTCTGATCAGGGGCCATTGGAAAAGGTTGTAGAGCGAAGCCACACCGACACCGGCAAGCAGGGCCAGTGCATGATCCACGCCCAGAATGGACCAAGGAGTCTTGTAGGGAATGAGTGAGTAGATGACCAGCAGTGCCACCGCATATACCGAAAGAATAATGAGGAAAGTCCGGTGTGGTGCCGGGCGTCGGGTATTGAGGAAGGCGCTAAGGATTCCAATGACCGCCAGACCGCCTATTAGAGCCTCTGTCCAAACGTGAAGATTGTTCTTTCCCCAGAAAAGCAACATGAAGTAGTAGTTCCAAGGCTTTTCATGCCCGGAACCAGCGGAGCGGGCGAGATAGCTTTCATACGTCAGGAAGCTGTCACGCACATAGGGCAAGTCCTTGAAAAAGTTGGAATACAATGCGGCTGAAACAACCAGCGCGACCAGTGGCACGACGATCCATGCGGCGGTGAAATTTGGCCTGGAATCCCGGAAGAGATACCCGTTGCGCCGTTTCGAGAAGAATCTGCCGATGATGCTCGCGGCCAGACAAGCCGCAGCCATTGCCGCCAGATTGAGCACGCAGGTTTCCTTGGTGGCATGCATCGCGCCCAGGGAAAAACCGGCGAGTAGAAGCCACAGAAAGTTTTTTGACTGAGACCAGCGCCACAGCGAGGCGATGAGCAGTCCACAGAAAAACACCAGCGGTGTCTCCATGATGTAATAGCGGCTGTAATAGGTCATCATTGGCGACACCGCGATGAACAATGCTGCGAAGGCACAGCCGGTCAGAGAAATGACGTCGGCCAGCAGTATGGCGACAACAATGAGGCCCATGCCATAAATGGCAGATACAAGCCGCAGATTTTCTTCCGTGACAGTATCAGAAGTCCATCCTAGCAGGCGCCCGACGCCAACTGTGGAATAGTGCAGCAAGGGGCCATGGTGCTCATGCTTGTCATACTGGAAGTGCCCGCTTTTCCATAGCGCCAGCGTCTTCATGCCCAGGTTAGCCTCGTCGGTGTGCATCGGACGCTTTGCCAGTTCACTGGAGCGATACAACCACGCGAGTGTTCCTGCCAGCAGCAGCAAAAGGAGCGAGAGTCGCCAACCAAGCGATGATGATGTGCGCGACATGTGCAGCGGGGCTATAACGCAGCCTTTGCATCCGTCAATGCGCCCGACGGTTCTTTCCACATGAAGTGCTGGTTTATCATGCTAAACTGGATCATGCGTCCGCTCTGTCTGAATATTCTGCTTTGCCTGACCACAGCCGTTCAGGCGGAGCTGGTTCTCGATCAAAATCCTTTGGTCATCAATCCGAAACCCGAAGACGAGGTTGTCGAATCAACTTTCACATTCACCAACAAAAGCGACAAGCCGCTCCGTATTACCGGCCTGGACAGCAGTTGCTCGTGTCTCGAAGCCAGTCTCGACAAGGCAGTCTATCAGCCGGGTGAGAAGGGGACGGGGCGGGCGAAATTCAAGGTTAGCAGTTTCACCGGCAAGCAGGAAAAGGCTTTGCATATCTATACCGATGATCCGGCCGAGCCTGACAAGGTGCTCATGGCCATCATTGATGTGCCGGTAATGGTCGTGGTGGAACCGCAACTTCTGGAGTGGGTTGTCGGCGACAAGCCGGAACCCAAGGACTTCATCATCAAAATAACCGGTAAAGACCCGATGAATGTCACCGAGGTCAAATCCACCCGCGAAAGCGTGTCGGTCGGTTTCAAGGAAATCACGCCCGGCCGGGAATACCATGTCACGGTAAAACCGTCCTCGACGGCGGACGTTGTTATCGGCGCGGTTACCATCATGACCGACAGCAAAATTCCCAAGTATCAGCGTCAGCTTGCATTTTTTAATGTGGTGCGGCCTGAGCAGTCTGAGCGGCTTAGGAAGGCCAGGGAGAATTCAGCAAAATGAAAGTGTGGCGCGAGTTAGTCATTCTGGTCGTCCTCTCTGTGGTCGCAGCGATGGGCACCCATTTTTTTCATCCACGGGCGCCTGCGTGGTATCTGGACAGTGGGCCGACAGCCGAGGATGAGGTGACGGTCGCCCAAGTCGAGGCGAAATGGAAAGGCGATGTGCTTTGGATAGACGCCAGAGAGCGCGCGCAATTCGATAAGAAACATGTGTCCGGTGCGCTGCTCATCAACGAGCAGGAAAGGGATCAATTGCTGTTTGAGAACATCGCCCTGTTGCAGGACAACCAAAAACCGATTGTGGTTTACTGTGATTCCGGCTCGTGCCAGTCAAGCCGCAAGATCCGTCAATACTTGGTTGAAAGAATGCCAATCGAACAAATATTTGTGCTTCACGGCGGCTGGGATGCGCTGGCAAAAACGCGATTTGCTCAGTCATGGAAGTGACCTCACGGCTTCGACACCTGCGGACGTGCAGGCAGAGGAGGCGTTTTATCCTCTGCCGGCATCGCTTTCTCCACGGTCATGGGTTTGGTTGCATCCGGAGACCCGGCTGCAGCGGACTTTTTGGCGTCCGGACCGCGCCAGTTATATTGAGGCACTGCGGTCATTTCCACCCATTGATAACGGTCTTGCTTTCTCCATTGCAATTCCACGATCGCCGCCACGTTGGTGATTTCCCAGCCCAATGATTTGTCGAGTTCGCGCGCGAGAGGGTTGCCTTTCGGCACAAAAACAAATCCGGAAACACCCGGCTCAGGCGGGGTCAGTTCAAAACAGTATTTCTTGTCGAGGTTGGGAACGTCTTCATCGAAATAATGCGTCCGGCGCATCATCACATGAAAGCGCCCGGGTTCATCAGTCCAGGTGTGGAGAAAGCGAGACAGGAGCTTGTCCTTGAATTCGGTGAACGTCAGCCAGTCAACTTTCCATCCGTCGGGACTGGACTCCACCATGACCGGCAATGGCTGTTCCATGCCTGGTCCGGAAACTTGGAACACGCAATGGGGGGATCCCATCTCAGGCGCGCGATCGTGGCGGATGAGTTCAATGCGCGATATCGGCAGAGAACCATCGCTGTTCGCGCCATAATAACGCTCCATCAATGGGCGTATTACTTCTGGAGCCTGGGTAAAAGCCAGACGGTCCTGCCAGGTTTTGGCTGAAAAAAATTGCTTTAAAACCGAGGCCGCAGGCTGTGCATCTGGCGTGGCGTTCACAAAAACTTTGTCTTCACCCTGGGTGACGCCCGTTTTGCCCGTGTTTTGATTGCGAGGGCCGGGAACTTCGACCAACGTGCTGGGGGTGGACGGATCATCTACTGGCAGGGCTTTTTTTACGAGTTTGGTGTCTGCATCGAGATCGATTTTGGTGACTGTTTCTTTGGGGTTAACAGTATTCAAAGCTGGATTGGGCAGGGGGGGCGTTGGTGACAAAACATTCTCTGGCAACTTCGGTTTCACGGGAAGCTCCTGCGCTACATTGTTGACCGGAGGCACGGGCTGAGGGACCACCTTATCTGGTAGTTTTACTGCCGGGGCTTCGGGATTGAACGCG
>JAYVZW010000003.1:0-2757 GCA_043783015.1 Verrucomicrobiota bacterium | reverse complement strand
GTATCATTGAGCGGTTGCCCCCATAGTGTGTGTCCCTCTTTTATTCAGCCCCTAGCAATAGAGCCTCCTGAGTTCAAGCCGGCACAGCACTCTTGCCGTCTGGCGTAATCAAGATTCTACAACGACAAGAGTGACATCTTTGCCTGCCGCTTCACGTGATGCGAAAGTTGCATTTTATATCAGGGAGCTTAATCTCAAATCCCTCAAAATACAAAAATACGAACATGAGCAAACTCAAGCACGTTGCCATTGCCGGTGCCACCGGTGCCGTCGGCGTGGAAATGATCCGATGCCTCGAGCAGCGGAACTTTCCCGTCGGTGAACTGACCCTTCTCGCCAGCGCCCGCAGCGCCGGAAAGAAGATCAAGTTCAAGGGCAAGGACATCGTGGTGCAGGAACTCACGCCGGATTCGTTCGCGGGCGTGGACATCGCATTGTTCAGCGCGGGCGGCGGCATATCCAAGGAGTTCGCGCCGCACGCGGTAAAAGCAGGCGCGATCGTGGTGGATAATTCCTCGGCGTTCCGCATGGACGACGACGTGCCGCTGGTGGTGCCGGAGATCAACGCTTCCGATTTGAAGAACCTCAAAAAAGGCATCGTCGCCAATCCGAATTGCACGACCGCGATCACCCTGATGGCGCTGTATCCTCTGCATCAGGCGTTCGGCGTCACGCGCATCTTTGCCAGCAGCTACCAGGCCGTCAGCGGCACCGGGGCGCAGGCGATTGAGGAACTTGAAAAGCAGACCCGCGAGTGGGCGAAGTCCGAACGCAAATGGGACGATGTGCGACTCTCCAAAGAACACGTCAGCGTTTACCCGCACCAGATTGCCTTTAATGCGCTGCCGCAGGTGGATTCATTCCTCGACTCCGGCTACACGAAGGAGGAAATGAAAATGGAGAACGAAGGCCGGAAGATCATGCATCACCCCAAGTTCCGCGCCAGTGTGACCTGCGTGCGCGTGCCCGTTTTCCGGGCGCACAGCATCGCGGTCAGTGCCGAGTTCGAAAAGCCAGTCACGCCCGAAGCCGCGCGGAAAGTGCTGAGCAAGGCACCTGGTATTAAACTGGTGGACGATCCGACTTTGAAGCAATATCCGCTCGCACTCGATGTCGCGGGCAAGGATGACTGCGCCGTGGGCCGCATCCGCAAAGACTGCGCTCTCGACAACGGCCTCGCCTTCTGGATCGCTGGCGACCAGCTTCTCAAAGGCGCGGCGCTAAACGCCGTGCAGATCGCGGAGTGCCTCTAACCCATTGACGCCCGTCGCGATGAGCGACCTCAAAACTTACCTTGCCGACCGCGTCCAATATGTGGACCGCGCACTGGATTCGTTTCTGCCGTCTGCAGAGATGAAACCGGTGACCATTCACAAGGCGATGCGGCACAGCATCTTTGCTGGCGGCAAACGATTGCGCCCCATCCTCTGTATTGCTGCGGCGGAAGCGTGTGGCGGTTCAGACACGAGCGCACTCTTCGCGGCCTGCGCGGTCGAATGTCTGCACACTTACTCGCTGATTCACGACGACCTACCTTGCATGGATGACGACGATTTGCGGCGTGGTGTGCCCACTTGTCACAAGGTCTATGGCGAGGCGATGGCGCTGCTCGCGGGCGATGCGCTTCAGGCGCTGGCGTTTGAACTGGTGGCGAAATCGCTGAGCACGGTGCGCTACACCGTGGGCGACATGGTGCTGGAACTGGCGCGCACGGCAGGCAGCCTGCATCTGGTCGGCGGGCAGGCGGCTGATCTCGAAGGCGAGAAACAAAAGCTTCAGCTCGAAGACCTGCGTTTTATTCACGAAAACAAAACTGCGGCCATGCTGACCAGCTCTGTGAAGCTTGGCGGTATGTGCGCGGATGCGAGCGCGGAGGAATTGAAAGCGCTGCACGAGTTCGGCATGACCACGGGTCTCGCGTTCCAGATCATTGATGACATTCTCGATGTCACGCAAACCAGTGAAAAACTCGGCAAGAGCGCGGGCAAGGATATTGCATCAGATAAATCCACCTACCCCGCCCTGCTCGGCCTTGAGGCTTCACGCGAAGAGGCGCACAAGCTCACGGAACAATCGCACCGCGCGCTGGATGTGTTCGGCGCGCGCGGAGTGCGCTTGCGGCAACTGGCTGACTATCTGCTGGAACGCGATTATTAGGCGACTGACAAAGCGCTGTCACCTTGCAACAAGAGCCGGTTCCCCAGCGTATTTATTTGGCATGATTCGTCCTCGCAAAAGTATTCTCCCAGCACTTACCATCGCCGCTTGTTTGTCCGCGATGAGCGGGCTGCGCGCCGAGGTTGCTGCTGGAGCTGGCCCTGTCGATTTCAATCGCGACATCCGCCCCATACTCTCCAACAACTGCTTCTATTGCCACGGTCCCGATGACAAGCAGCGCAAGGGCGGCAAACATGGGCTCCGTCTGGACACACCAGAAGGCCAGCGTGAAGACCTCGGCGGATATGCCGCCATCGCCCCGGGCAAACCGGACGCCAGTGAACTTATCAAGCGCATTGTCACCATCGACGAGGACGATCATATGCCGCCCGCTGAGAGCGGAAAGAAAATCACGCTGCATGAGTTGGAACTGCTGAATCGTTGGATTGCAGATGGAGCAAAATTTTCGAAGCACTGGTCCTACGAAAAACTGACGCGCCCGTCGCTTCCTGAAATCCACAATCCGCAATCCACAATCCGTAATGAGATTGACCGCTTCGTTCTGGCCAAGCTGCAAAAACTCGGCTTGACTCCGCAGCC
>JAYVZW010000002.1:0-2757 GCA_043783015.1 Verrucomicrobiota bacterium | reverse complement strand
GCGAGGCGGTAACGAACGAGTATGGTGCACGCCCTTTGCCTGAGGAAAATCCATTGACCAGATAAGTCAGCACGCCGCGACTGCCGGGCATCGTTTGGAGGACCTTTTGTGCGATGGCATCATCAAGAAAGACCCGGTCGGTGGTGATTTGCCATTCGCCGGGCGAGCCTGCCAAATGCGTGAGCTTAAGTGAAAAATCTTCGAGACTTCGATACCCCTCCATGGAGGATGAATACACACGCGTGGCAAAAGCACGCGCTTCAGGGCTCTCTAGTCCAGAATGACGAACCATATCCCACTTATGCAATCCTTGGTTGTATAAGTGGATGTCAAACAAGGCATTAATCATTCGCGAGTTTTGCCCCTTCCCCATAGCCGCCTGAAGTTCCCCCAGAGGAATATAGACATTGTCCGGTGCGACTTGAGACGCTTGAAGCTGGAAGTCACCAAAGTCTTCTCCGCCAATGATGGCGGTAATTTTTCGACGCAGGGTGACATCTTGATTCCCCTCGCCAGAGAGCGGAGCGTCGCGTGAGATCACTCCCGGCTTCTCCAGGCGGATCAACAAAGTGTCACCGGCTTTGACATTCAGCTTGCGGGCGAGGTCTTGATTGATGGCAAGCGCATCTTTGCCAAGTTGCATATCTCTTGCGCCTGGACTCAAGCGCCAAAATTCTTTATCCACGCCCAGCACCTGAACCGTGTTGGCGCGCGCCGCGCCATCGGCAGCGGTGGCGGACCCCCTCACTATGATAAGCGGCGCAGAATTCGTTTCCCGGGCCAGTTCCTCGGTAAACCAGCGATCCCCGCCGATTAGCCCCACCTCAATTTTTCCCAAGCGCAGTTCGGCCGCACGCCGAAGACTTCCCCGAACCGAGTCCCCCACTAGAAGGCTGCCACTCAAAATGGTCGAAGCCAAAAATGAGCCCAGCAACAACCCCAAATGATCCCGCCAGTAATGCCGGAACGAAGCCGAGACGAGGCTGTTGATATTCATTTATAACGTAAAATATTTCAACTCATTGGCAATCCTGAGTCAGTTGCCCTTGGTGGAGAACGCACGTTCGCTTCATCTTTTCAGCCTGAGTAACTTGGTGCGTAACCAGCACTAAAGATATGCGGTATTTATGAACTAATTCGACCATCAAATCGGTCAATCTACCTGCATTCGCTTCATCGAGGGATCCCGTGGGTTCATCGGCCAGAATCAGCTGTGGGGCGTTGATCAAGGCCCGTGCCACGGCCACTCGCTGACGCTCGCCACCGGAGAGCTGGGCAGGCTTGTATCCCGCCCGCTGATCCAGCCCAACCAGCCTAAGCAGTTCCATTCCCCGCTCGTGGACGTTTTTAGGGTCGGGACGGACCGTAAGCGCCAGCGCGGGCAGCAGCACATTCTCCAGAACTGTGCATTGCGGCAGCAAATGATGCAGCTGAAAAATGAACCCGATTTTACTGCTGCGTATTTCGCTGAGTCGCGCTGGAGGCAATCCGCGGACAGGCTCACCAGCAAAGTTCACCTCCCCCGTGTCCGGCTCGTCCAAAGTGCCGAGTATGTTCAACAAGGTGCTCTTTCCACAACCAGAAGGCCCGACAATGGCCAGTGAATCTCCCGGTTCGATCACCAGCGAAACACCGCTAAGCACCGGAACCTCCTGCCCCGATCCGGGATCACGATAGGTTTTGGAGACGTTTTTGAGTTCGACGAGCGGCATGGATAAATTGGAGATGCAGAACCGAAGATGGCAGATGGGGAAAATTCTTCCACCAACTTTAAAACATCCGCCCTCTCTCCGATTAAACCTTCCTCCAGCGCCTGGCCTTGAAATCAAAACGCGGCAACGATCCTGGCGGCGAGGACTTCACGGGAATGCGCAGGGAAAATGTATCGCGCAACCGCTCCTGAATGCGATCAATGACTTCCTCATCCACGCCGGGTTCGAGTTCCACCAGCAATGTGATTTCGTCCATCGCATCCTTTTTATGCTGTTCAACCTGGAATTCCGCGACCTCTGCGAAGCGGCGCACGACATTCTCAACCGCACTGGGATAAATATTCACGCCGCGGATCACGGCCATGTCATCGGTTCGTCCGAGCACGCCACCCTCAAGATAAAGCCGTCCCTTGACGAGATGCTTGCAGACCCAGTCGCCCGTGCGATAGCGCAAAAATGGATTGGTCGTGCGGTCCAATGTCGTGAGCACAAGCTCGCCTTCCTCACCATCCATGACCTCCAGGCCAGTGTCCGGATCGACGACCTCGGCAAGATACGCTTCCTCCATCACACACAAACTCGCCGGATGATCCGCATCTTCATAGCTCACCGGTCCAATCTCCGTCAGACCATGATGATCGAAGACCTGCGCTCCACCCCACAAGTCTTTAATTCGGGCGCGCGTCGTAGGAAGGCTGCCTCCAGGCTCACCAGCAACGATGACACGCTTGATTTTGATTTGATCCAGTCCGACCCCGCTTGGCGGACCAATGTTTTCGCCAAGGCGCAAGGCATAGGTGGGCGTGCAACACAGAACAGTCGCACCATATCGAGCGATCATTTCCAGTCGCGCCTTGGTGCTCAATCCGCCTCCGGGAATGACCACGCAATCTCGCGCCGCAGCCTCGAAGCCTGTCCAGAAACCGAGAAATGGCCCGAAGGAAAAGGCGAAGAAAATCGTGTCGCCCGGCTTCACTCCCACCGCGCGATAGACTTGTCGCCAGCAGGCGAGCATTGCATCCCAACTAGCCGGTGTATCGAGAAT
>JAYVZW010000001.1:0-2765 GCA_043783015.1 Verrucomicrobiota bacterium | reverse complement strand
GCGCGTGCTCCGGCCATGATCTCGTTGAAACGCATCTGAATGGGCTGGGAGACGAGCATGTTCTGCCCTGGCACTTGTTCGAGCAGGCGCTTCCGCATGAGGTCGCCGAGAGCTTCTTTGGCGATGGGTTTGCCATTCACCTGCCGCCATGTCTTGCGGTCGGTGAGCATGACATAAGTGTCGGAGGCATTCGGCCCCATCGGATCGGTGGCGACCTCGGCCGTGCCGATGCGGGAGAAGACATCGCGCACCTCGGAGAACTCGCGGCGTAGAATGGCTTCGCTCTGCTTTTGCAAGTTCACTGATGAGGAAAGGCTGGCGCTGCTGCTGCGGATGAGTTGCAGGGTGAAGTCACCTTCATCGAGTTGTGGGATGAACTCTGCGCCCATGTGCGAGAAGATGACCATCGACCATGCGAACAGCGCGAACATGGGCAGCACGATGATCCAGCGGAAGCACAGACCAAAAGCGAGCAATGGGGTGTAGAGGCGCTTGGCCAGGGTGACGAGCCAGTTGTCCTTCTCCTGGATTTTACCGCCGAGCAAGAACGAACACAGCACTGGCATGAGCGTGAGAGCCAGCACGAGTGAACCGCCAAGCGCGAGCATGACCACGACAGCCATCGGTGCGAACATTTTTCCTTCGATGCCCTGAAGTGCGAGAATCGGCAGATAAACGACGGTGATGATGAGCACGCCGAAGAACATGGGGTTGGCGACTTCCTTCGCGGAGCGCAAGACTTCCTGTGCGCGCTCCTGTGGCGTGAGGCGGCGTCCAAGCTGGTGCTGTTTCTCACCGAGATGGCGGACGACGTTTTCCACCATCACAACAGCACCATCAATGATGAGGCCGAAGTCCACAGCTCCTAGCGACATCAAGTTTCCCGACAAATGCATCTGCACCATGCCGGTCATGGCCATGAACATGGAGAGCGGAATGACGAGGGCGACGATGAAGGCGGCGCGGAAATTTCCGAGCAGCACGAACAGCACAATGATCACCAGCAGAGCGCCCCCCGTGAGGTTTTTCTCGACGGTGTGAATGGTGCGGCTCACCAACTCACTGCGGTCATAGACGGGCTTGATGACCACGCCCGTGGGGAGCTTTTGCTGAATCTCCGCCAACTTTATTCGCACTCGCTCGGCGACGAGCCGCGTGTTCTCTCCGGCGAGCATGATGGCAGCGCCGACGAGGGCTTCCTCACCTTGATCGGTGCTGGCTCCCGTGCGGAAGGCGGAACCAATGCCGACGGTGGCGACTTCGCTCAACACGATGGGCTTCACGCCCGCGCCGAACTTGAGCGGAAGCTGCGCGATCTGCTCTGCTGAAGTGACGCGAGTCGGAGCGCGCACGATGAGTTGTTCGCCGCCGATCTCGACATACCCACCGCCTGCGTTGCGCGTATTCTGCTCCACGATTGCCGCGAGGCTGTCGAGCGAGAGGCCCGCCGCCGCAAGCCTCGCGGGGTCGGGCTGGATGACCAACTGCCGCGCATAGCCGCCACTGGTGTTCACCTCCGCCACGCCCGGTGCGCCGCGCAGCAGCGGCTTCACGATGTATTCCTGAATCTGCCGCAAGGCCATGAGCTGCTCATCGCGAGTGCCCGGCTTGTTCTTGGCCTCGGCGTTATAGTCGAGAGTGAAGTAAAAGATTTCACCAAGTCCGGTGGCGACTGGCGCGAGCTTCGGCGTGAGGCCGGGCGGCAATTCATCGAGCACGCCTTGCAATCGCTCCGTCACCAGCTGTCGGGTGCGATACAAGTCCACGCCGTCCTTGAAGGTCATGGTTACCTGTGAGAGGCCGAACTTGGACAGCGAGCGCAGTTCCACCATGTCTGGCAGCCCTGCCATTTCACTTTCGATGAGAAAGCTCACCAGCTTCTCCACTTCCTCCGGCGCGAGTGCAAGCACGGCGATGTTGATCTGCACCTGCGGATTCGTGATGTCGGGCACGGCATCAATGGGCAACCGCAGCGCGGCCCATGTGCCGACACCGATTAACACCAGTGTGGCGAGCAACACGGCCACGCGCTGCCGCATGACTAGATCGAGAAGGCGAGAGAGCATGGGTCAGTGTCCGCAGGTGCAGGCTTTGCCGCCGCGAAGCACTTGCAACTCCGCCATCCATAGCGACATGCCGGGCGTGGTCACGATCTGGTCGCCTGAGTAAAGGCCGTCCGTGATTTCCACCAGTGCATCATTCATGGCTCCCGTCTTCACCGGCGTGCGCACGTAGAATGAGTCGTTGACCGCATAGACAAAATTACCCTCGGCAGTCTTGAGCAACGCAGAGCGTGGGATGGCCGCGACCGCATCTCCAGGGGGCGCGTGAAGGGTGCCCTTCAGACGCGTGCCGATGTTGAGCGTCTGCGCGGTGGTGATGGTGATTTCATAGTCGCACAGCGTGCCGAATGGCATCTGCTCCACGCGCTGCACCGTGCCTTTGAGGGCGTGGCCATTGCCTTCGGGCTGAAGCTCGACCTCAATCCCCGGCTTTACCTGCTCTGCCTGCTGGGGTGACAGCCAGCCGCTCGCTTCGTTGGGCTTCATCGCGCTGAGGTTCACCGTGATGGATGATCCAACCTTCTCCTCACCCACATCAGCGATTTGCAACGCGATGGCTTTCTTCATCGTGTCGGTAAGTGAAAGCCCCTCGCCTTTTTTGAACTGTGCGCCGTTTTCCGGCGCGGCTTCATGTTTGGTTGTGGCGGCGGCGTCCACTTTCGAGCACGCGGTGTTGAGTGTGGTGATGCCGAAAGCGGCAAA